>NZ_CP032418.1:2280000-2460000 GCF_003595195.1 Paenisporosarcina cavernae | reverse complement strand
ACTCTCGTTAAGGAACTCGGCAAAATGACCCCGTAACTTCGGGAGAAGGGGTGCTCTATTAGGGTGTTAAAGCCCGAGAGAGCCGCAGTGAATAGGCCCAGGCGACTGTTTAGCAAAAACACAGGTCTCTGCAAAACCGTAAGGTGACGTATAGGGGCTGACGCCTGCCCGGTGCTGGAAGGTTAAGAGGAGTGCTTAGCGCAAGCGAAGGTGCGAATTGAAGCCCCAGTAAACGGCGGCCGTAACTATAACGGTCCTAAGGTAGCGAAATTCCTTGTCGGGTAAGTTCCGACCCGCACGAAAGGCGTAACGATCTGGGCACTGTCTCAACGAGAGACTCGGTGAAATTATAGTACCTGTGAAGATGCAGGTTACCCGCGACAGGACGGAAAGACCCCGTGGAGCTTTACTGTAGCCTGATATGGAATTTTGGTACAACTTGTACAGGATAGGTAGGAGCCTAAGAGCCCGGAGCGCCAGCTTCGGAGGAGGCGTCGGTGGGATACTACCCTGGTTGTATTGAACTTCTAACCCATACCCGTAAGCCGGGTAGGAGACAGTGTCAGGCGGGCAGTTTGACTGGGGCGGTCGCCTCCTAAAGTGTAACGGAGGCGCCCAAAGGTTCCCTCAGAATGGTTGGAAATCATTCGTAGAGTGTAAAGGCAGAAGGGAGCTTGACTGCGAGACCTACAAGTCGAGCAGGGTCGAAAGACGGGCTTAGTGATCCGGTGGTTCCGCATGGAAGGGCCATCGCTCAACGGATAAAAGCTACCCCGGGGATAACAGGCTTATCTCCCCCAAGAGTCCACATCGACGGGGAGGTTTGGCACCTCGATGTCGGCTCATCGCATCCTGGGGCTGTAGTCGGTCCCAAGGGTTGGGCTGTTCGCCCATTAAAGCGGTACGCGAGCTGGGTTCAGAACGTCGTGAGACAGTTCGGTCCCTATCCGTCGTGGGCGTAGGAAATTTGAGAGGAGCTGTCCTTAGTACGAGAGGACCGGGATGGACACACCGCTGGTGTACCAGTTGTTCTGCCAAGAGCATCGCTGGGTAGCTATGTGTGGACGGGATAAGTGCTGAAAGCATCTAAGCATGAAGCCCCCCTCAAGATGAGATTTCCCATTACGCAAGTAAGTAAGATCCCTCAAAGACGATGAGGTAGATAGGTTCGAGGTGGAAGCGTGGCGACACGTGCAGCTGACGAATACTAATCGATCGAGGACTTAACCAAAACGAGTGGAACGTCGTAAGACGTTTCCACCGAAAGTGTTCTTTCAATGACGTTTATCCAGTTTTGAGTGAACAAACACTCTAAAAAATAATCCAGTGATTATGGCAAAGAGGTCACACCCGTTCCCATACCGAACACGGAAGTTAAGCTCTTTAGCGCCGATGGTAGTTGGGGGTTTCCCCCTGTGAGAGTAGGACGTCGCTGGGCAATGAGGATCAACCATTTATGGTTGGTTCTTTTTTTATGGAGAAAAAAATATGATAAGTAATCTACATGTGATAATAAAAACCATTTATGAGCGGTTTCGTACGCTATATGAGTGCTCGGTTTCACCGTATAAGCGTTCGATACGTGAGTATCAGCGTTTAGGTGCGTTTATAATCGTTCGAGAACGATTTATAAGCGATCATTGGATATCCAACGAATCCTCCAAACATTTCGTTGGACTCTCGCAATCGAGATAGGGTGCAGGTGTGCATCGTGGGACGTCTCTAGAATACCAATTCATTCTTCTTAGAGGAGTTCCTTTTTTTTAGAGAAAACTAATCGATGATTTCGGTTCATACTATACGAAAATCTACACAAGCATAACATAAGCACCTCTTTCTCACACAAAAGCTCTCCTAATTTTCATTTTCCCTCCCTTTTTCCAGTTCTCTTTCATAACTTAGTTGCAAACCTATCCATAGAAAAGGCAAAATAGAGAAGAGAATACCTAGGAGGAAGTAATTTATGTCAGTCTTACTACGTGTAGTAAAACGATTCTTTGTTGAACGTTTTTATGATCAGGCAGCACAAACAGCTTATTATTTATTACTTTCTATCCTTCCTTTTTTATTGTTTATATTATCTTTAGTAAGTTTCTTTCCTGTGAGAGAGGAGCAAATTTTAGATTTCTTACGACCGTTTGCTCCTGGGGAGTCATTTCGATTAATTGAAGATAATGTGCTAAATATTTTAGCGGCAGATAAAGGACCGGTTTTATGGTTAAGTTTACTTTCTGCATTTTGGATCTCTTCGATTGCGATACAAAGTATGGCACGGTCGCTTAATCAAGCAAATGGCATCCGAAATGAAGCTTCCTTTTGGGTTGCGTTAAGTAGAGATTTAGGAGTTACGTTGCTGTTTATGGTATTGGTGCCTTTATCCTTATTCTTACCTTTTATCGAATCAGGTTTACATTGGGTTGTAGCGCGATTAGGCTTACTCGATGACGTAGAGAAATGGATTTATTTTTGGCCAATGGTGAAATGGGGACTTGGCACAATCTTTTTATTTTTGTTTTTTACGTTATTTTATCAAGTACTACCAAGTGTTCGTTTGCGAATAAAAGATGTATGGCCGGGTGCTATATTGTCTTCGATCGGGTGGCAAGTTGTTTCGTTGGTTTTCTCTGATTATGTTTCCAATGTGAACTATACAAGGATTTATGGGCAATTAGCGGGGATTATTGTGCTCGTTTTGTGGTTTTATTTAACTGCTGTAGTCATCTTGCTTTCTAGTTTATTGATCGCAGAAATGCGAAAAGAAAAAGTCACTTAGTAGTCGTTATCAAATTAGCCATGATTCATATAAAAAAGCTCAGGTAATTTACCTGAGCTTCGTTTATTTTACTCGGAAACAGTGATTTCTAATGTAGGCATGACATGTTGATTACGAGCGGTTGTATGAGGAATTATTTCGTACTCGCCTGCTTTCGTAAAGGTGTAAGTTGCTTCATATCCTTCGCCTTTCACTAATTCAGACTCGATCATTTCTTTTTGATCGGAACCTTTTAAACGAATTTCAAACATGACTTCGTCTGCATCTTCCACTAACTCCTCTTCTTGTTTAACGACAGCTAGAAAAGATACCTCTTCATTTACTTTTGGATCGGACGGCATTTGGACATCCACTGTCAAAGTAGCGGGCATGTCCATGTTCATATCCATGTTAGAATTTTTTTCTTTGTTAGTTGCAGAGTCATCGCCACAAGCCGCTAGAAGCATAATGGAAAATAACGCTATTAATATGGATCCTAATTTTTTCACAATAAATCCTCTTTTCTTTAATAAAATCACTAACATCTTACCAAATTCACCTGTAAGATAGAATTATTATAAAACGAATAACAACTGTTTATTCACTATTTGTGTCGAATCAGTTCACAAATAAGATGGGAGGGGTATTTATTGTCTTTTCGTTTACGGACAATTGTCACGGTGTTGTTTGCGGTCATCTTAACAACCTTAACAATCGCGTTAAGTGCAATATTTGTTGTCAGAACAACGTCAGAAGTCGAAGAAACTATTGGTGACGAGTTATCAGGTTACGCTTTTCAAATGGGTTCTAAATTAGATTTATTTATGGAGAATCGCTATCAGGCGGTAAAATTATTAGGAAATCTTCCCGCATTTAAAAATGATGAGACAGATCGACAGAAACAATCAATTGAACAGATGAAAAAAGAGTTCCCATCATTTTCATGGATAGGGGTTACGGATGAGAACGGAAAGGTGAAAATAGCGACGGATAATATCTTAGTCGGCGAATCGATAAAAGAAAGACCTGTATATAAAGAAGCATTAAACGGTCCTTTTATAGGAGATGTCCATGATGCAGTACTGTTGGCAAAGTTACTACCGAATCCTTCAGGAGAACAACTGCAATTTGTAGATATCAGCTTACCTATTTATGATAATGATGGAAACTTTAAAGGAGTTCTTGCGACGCATTTGAGCTGGGAATGGGCAAAAGAAATCGAACAAGGTATATTTCAAGAATCGATGCTCGATCGACGAACAGAAATTTTCGTCGTGAGTGCAGGGGATCACTCTATCTTACTTGGTCCTGATCGGTTAAAAGGTAGTCAGTTAAATAAGGAATTGCTCGATTCTTTGCAACGTTCGTCTAACAAATGGACGACAAGTGCTTGGAACGATGGAGAAATGTATTTGACAGGCTATGCAAAAGCAGATGGGTATGCGGATTATCAAGGGTTAAACTGGGAAATAATCGTTCGAGAACCTGCTTCACTTGCGTTTAATGGTCTAAATGATCTCAAAACTTTCTTTTTTGTCATTAGTATCATGGCGATTATCCTGTTCTCGTTAATAGGTTGGGTATTCGCACAGTTTTTAGCAATACCAATAAAGCGAATTTCACGTTTTGCCAGTCATATGACGAAAGAAAGACACGTCGAGATGCCTTCAGTGCGTGGAATTAAAGAAGTCGAAGAATTGGCCACATCCATTCAAACAATGATTACGAATTTAACGTACACAGAAAGAGCACTTTCTGAAATGGAATTAATCGCAAATAAAGACTCTTTAACTAACTTGCCGAACCGTAAGGCATTGTATGAGTGGTTATCAAGTGATCAATTGCAGAATTCATCCAAATTAGCAGTATTTTTCTTAGATCTCGATGGATTTAAACCAATCAATGATACATACGGGCATTTAACAGGCGACATGGTGTTAATAGAGATTGCAAAAAGACTACAAACGTTTGTAGGGAACCGTCAATTTGCAGCTAGACTCGGTGGGGATGAGTTTGTGGTAGTTTCACCAATTCAAACGAAAGAAGAAGCGAATCGTCTTGCAAATAACATTATTCAAATGATCAATCAAGAAATTGTATTGTCACAAACGACTGTTCATGTCGGATGCAGTATAGGAATCGCACTTTATCCAGATCACGCCGATCAACAGGTTGAAACGGTTCATTTAGCAGATGAAGCGTTGTATTTATCGAAAGCAAATGGAAAAAATCGAGCAACATTTTATGATAGAACAAGAGATATTTAGTAATCCGAACAATTTTATGGTACGATAATGACTCATAAATAAATTGGGTGATGGAGTGTTGTATCATGTATATCGTGCAGTCATTGGTAAAAGTACCTGTGGAAAAAGCAGAGGAAGTAATTGGGATTTATCAAAATAGATCGAAATTAGTAGATGCTTACGAAGGATTCAAGTCATTTCATTTATGGCAAAATGAAAAACGACCAGAAGAATTGACGGTTCATATGGAGTGGGAATCGAAAGAAACCTACTTAAAATGGGCAACGAGTGAAGCTTTTAAAAAAGTACACGATCTAGAGAAAAATTATCCTGATCAAGAACTGGCAGCGATCACACCTAAAGTGACGAAGTTTAAGGTGGTCGCGACATGATAAAAACACATTGGAGAGACATCGTAATAGAACATGTGGTGCAAGGAATATATGACACCTATCCAGAATTGCTAGAGCGGTATGGTGAAACTGGAAGAATTCGCTGCGAGGAAGACAATCATCACCATTTAGATCATTTAGAATCAGCAGCAACAATTCAAGATGAGCAAGTATTTCTGCATTATACGGAATGGTTAAGTAGCTTACTAACTGCCCGTGGAATGAAGAACGAACATATTATCGATAATTTTGAGCGATTAAAGCACGGTTTTAAGCTAGTAGATTTCGCGGAAAAAGAAGCATTTATCATGCTGCTCGATAAAGGAATTGCTCGCCTGCAAAATTAGGGGGATGAGAGAATGACGGCACTTCAGTTTGCACATGCACTTCTAGATGGAGACTCGGAGAAAGCGTATGAACTATTAGAGTCAGAATTTGCTAAAGGAAAATCACCAGCTTATATTTTTCAACACTATGTTACAGGTGCTATGCGAGATGTAGGAGAGCTTTGGTTAAATGATGAGATTTCGGTAGCGGATGAACATTTAGCAACAGCTACGTGTGATTACGTATTAGCAAAATTTCATAGCCGTATTCCACGGAAAAAGGGGACATCTGCAGGGAAGAAAGCAATGTTTTTTACGGTGGAAAAGGAACAGCATTCATTAGGAATGAAAATGGCGGCCTATTTGTTTGAACAAGCAGGCTGGCGAGTAAGAATGCTTGGACCTAATTTGCCACTTTCCTACGCGAAGGATGCAGCCAATCAGTTTCTGCCAAATGTCATTGGCCTTTCGGTGACGATTGTCCATCATCTAGAACAGCTCCCTCTCTATTTAAAAACGCTCGAAAAAATTGATAGCAATCCGACGATGTTATTAGGAAGTAGATTATTAAGTCAACTAGATTTCCAACGATTTAAAACAGATAGAACGATTTTTATTCCACAGTTTGAAGACTTAGCTGAGATCTTAGAGTCGGAAGAAATGGAGCAATTACGAGATGCCAATTTATAACATGCCATTTCCAACGCTACTAATTGATCCAGCTTTTGAAGTGCTGGAAATGTCCAATTCAGCAAGACAATTATTTGGAGACATTCACTATTTTTCCGATATTTTAGATGAAGGTAGTTTCACGAAACAACAACGGTTATTAAGCATTTCTCCTGGAGCGACAATTGAAATGGCTTTAGACACTTTAGATGAGAAACATGTTCTTTTCGCCATTGGCATTGTATGGGAAAAAGAGAAAGGTTTCCTTCAATGCTTCGAAATTGGGCCTAAAATGGAGCGAATTTTACATCAAGTGTTAGAGCATCAAGACCGCCTTGCATCGATTGATTTTGAATTGTTAGCTCAAAAAGAACTTGCTGAAACACAGCTGACTAAAATTAAAGAACTATCTGCTCCGGTCATTTTGCTGACAAAAAATGTCGCTTTTGTTCCGTTATTTGGAGTAATTGATCATGACATGATTCATCAAACAAAATCGAGATTATCTCAAGAATTATATGATCAGCAAGTCGTCTCGATCATTTTTGACTTCAATGGCGTCCATGAAATAACCGAGTCAGGTGTTCGTGAATTGTTGGATGTCATTGAGATTGTTCGAGTCATGGGGTTAGTACCATATATTACAGGTATTAAACCACAGCATGCAAAATTATTAGCGAATCGTGATTTAGATCTCGGAACGGTCATTCCTAGCTTGCAGGAAGCACTTAGAATCCTGATGTAAGGATTTACTTATAAAGATTTCATTTTTTTCGATTCATAAAAACAGATACGTCGCAGTATCTGTTTTTTTAATACAAAAATTTCAGAGATAAGGTGTTGAGAATCGTGACATATAAACCAGTGGCAATTGTAACAGGAGCGAGTCATCCAAATGATATAGGAGCGGCGATCTGTCGTAAGTTGGCGTCACAAGGTGTCGATATCTTTTTTACGTATTTTAAAGCAGATGCCCATTGGAAAGAACAGTTTGTGAATGAACTTGAAAGCATGGGAGTTCGTTGCAGGGGAAAAGAAATTGATTTGTCAAAACCGGATGCCGCTAAGGAAGTGATGGTAGATGCGATCGATACACTAGACATACCAACAATATTAATCAACAATGCCGCTCACACCATCAATTCCGACTTTATGGACTTAGATGTGAAAACCTTAGATGCTCATTATGCGGTGAATGTTCGGACCACGTGTTTACTGAGTGTGGAGTTTGCACGCACTCTTCAAACTCACGGGCTAAAATGGGGACGAATTATTTCCTTAACTTCTGGCCAAGATATTGGACCGATGCCGGGGAACTTAGCATATGTTGCATCGAAAGGCGCTCTTTCTGCTTTTACTGTGTCCTTATCAGCTGAGCTTGCGCCACTTGGTATTACGGTGAACGCTGTGAATCCAGGGCCAACTGATTCTACTTGGATGACCGATGAAATACGAAATCATCTCCTTCCAAAATTTTTGATGGGACGAATCGGTACACCTGAGGATTGCGCTCGGATGATCGGATTTTTAGCGAGTGAAGAAGCAGAGTGGATTACTGGGCAAGTCATTCATTCAGAAGGTGGATTTTTGCGAGGGTGAACCAATTGAACATACACTGTCCGAACGACTTTGGTCACGGGCAGTTTTTTTATGGGATAAAATGGCTCGAAATAACTTGACGTATGAGAAATAACTGTTCTATTATATGTATAACAACTGTTATACGACTAGTAGAACAAAGGAGAGGTACGATGTTTATTGAAATAGAAGTCGATTCCTCTATTCCTATTTACCTCCAGTTAGCGAGAGGAATAATGGAGCATGTTGCGTCAGGTCACTTGCGCCCTGGAGATTCCTTACCCTCCGTTCGGAGTTTAGCAGCGGATTTACAGATGAATATGCACACGGTGAATAAAGCATATCATTATTTAGAGGAGAAAAAGTTTATCGAAATTGTTCCGAAGACAGGGGTATTTATTCATCAACAGGCTTCAAGAGAAATGACCAAGGAAGAAATGGAACAATGGAAACAAGAGCTGCGCCCATTCATTATCGAAGCTTTATGCAGAAAGGTAAGTGAGCAAGACATGATAAAAATAATTCAAGCCATTCAACAAGAAGTAAAGGGGTGACAGTATGGCGATGTGGCTGTTTGTCATTATTTTAATATTTACGTTTACTCTGCAGGCGATTATTCCGTATTACATTCGGGAGACAGAAGTCTTTGGAATCCGTATCCCGGAAGAGTATGTACACGATGAGCGTATCGTTCAGTTGAAAAAAAGATACACGCTTTTACTCCTTTTACTAGAAGTAGTTTTTATCGGTGCTTATCTACTCGCGAATGTCATTTTGGAGTGGAATGAGGCTTCTCAGTCATTCTGGGGTGCAAGTAGTCTATTTGTTGGAATGGTTGTATCACTTGGGCTTTATGTGATTCACCATCAAAAAGTGCGAGCTTGGAAACAAAAAGAGAATTGGGCAAGTGGTAGACGAGTGAAAAAAGTGATCGATACGTCGTTTCGTCATCGATTAGAACTTATACCTTCTTATTTTTATGTGATTCCAATGATTTTTTCCATCGCAATCGGTGTGCTTCTTTTGGTGAAATATGACGAGCTTCCAAACTCGATTCCTGTTCATTGGGGGCCAACTGGTGAAGTGGATGGTTTTGCGAATAAACGAATAGCAACGGTAATCAGTTTGCCGGTTAGTCTGTTATTCATCCAAGGATTGCTATGGTTTTTCCGTCTATCACTTGCAAAATCAGGAGCGAATTTGCAAGTACGGGCCAAAAAACGTTCTTTAGAACAACAGCTTGCTTTTCGTAAATTCACGAGCTGGTTGCTCTTATTTATCAGTATCGCGATAACAGTATTATTGGGGTATGCTCAGCTTTCGATTTTGTATCCCGACTTTGGTACAGCAAAAGGGATGATGATTCTATCGGTGTTGTTTGTTATGGGGATTCTTGGTGCTGTTCTGATCTACACCCTCAAAGTAGGACAAAGCGGCTCGCGATATACAACAATGGAGGATGAGGAAGTCGGAGATACTAGCACTGATTCGTTAGAAGATCACCACTGGAAATACGGATTATTTTATGTGAATAAAAACGATCCAAGTATAGTTGTTGAAAAACGATTTGGCATCGGCTGGACACTTAATTTTGGGCAGCCATTCGCTTGGGGCATAGTGTTTGTATTTATCGTATTTATGATTTTTATCGGGTTTACTACTAAGTAGAGATGAGGAACGAAAATGGAGACATTACCTGCAATTCCTTGGATGATTATTGCACCTTTATTAATCATTCAATTCATTTTAGTGGTTGTTGCTTTAATCGATTTATCGAAAATTGATCGGACGAATGGACCGAAATTACTTTGGGTATTCCTTATTATTTTTATCAATATAATTGGTCCGATTCTTTACTTTACTGTAGGTAGGAAGCAAGCATGAGTACTTTGCTTGAAGTTCAACATCTATCAAAGTATTTCCAACAATTTATCGCCGTTGATGATATTTCCTTTACCTTAAATAAAGGAACATCCACTGCACTAATAGGAGCTAATGGTTCTGGGAAAACAACCACATTATCGATGCTAGCAACTCTATTGCAACCGACAAATGGTACGATTTACTGGGAAGGGAAACCTTCGCAGGATATTCGACCATTCGTAGGCTTTCTACCCCAATATCCGATGTTTTATCCGTGGATGACGGCGACAGAATATGTTCAACTCTCCGCAAAGCTACACGGGTTAGAATCGAAAGGTCTTTTGACGAAGGTGAATGAAACCCTGGAAGCAGTTGGATTAAGTGAAGTTGGAAAAAAGAAGATTGGTGGATTTTCGGGAGGCATGAAACAGCGCTTGGGACTTGCCCAAGCTATTATTCATCAACCGCAGCTCTTGTTGTTAGATGAGCCAGTTTCCGCATTGGATCCTGTTGGAAGAAGAGACGTCATGACGATTCTGAAAAACTTACTACCAGAAATGACGATTTTATATTCCACGCATATTTTAAACGATGCAGAAGAAATGACGGATCAATTATTGTTTCTTTCTAAAGGGAAAGTAGTCGAGCAAGGCTCGCTATTCGATGTGAAGAATCGCCATGCCGAACCAGCAATTGTCGTCGAATTTCATTCGACAGAGGAAGCAGAAGCATTTCAGAAGCTTATTTCTTATCCGAGTAGACGTCAAGATGAAAAAGTATGGATAGATTCTTCAAGCGAGTACGTAAACGTTTCCACCATCATGCGAGAATTAGTCGAACATCATTTTTCGATTGTGAGTATAAATGAAAAAACCACCTCACTCGAAGAATTGTTTATGAAAGTGGTGGCGGAACGATGAGAAGCTATGGAACTTTTTTGTGGAAAGAATGGACGGAAGTGACTCGGAATTTCAAACTCTTATGGATACCACTCGTCTTTCTGCTATTTGGATTTTCTGAACCGTTGACAAGTTATTATTTGCCCGATATTCTAGAGAAATTTGGCAACTTACCAGAAGGTACGGTTATCCCGATTCCTCACATAGATCCAGCAGAAGTAATTGCAGCGACGGTTTCTCAGTATGAGTTTATTGGAATGATAGTGCTAGTGGCTGCTTTTAGCGGAACCATTTCGAAAGAAAGACAAAATGGAACCGCTACGTTGATTTATGCACGACCAATTTCATTTACAAGCTACTACTTGGCAAAGTGGACGGTTGGAGTCATTGTTACTTTTCTTGGTGTTGTCCCTGGACTCTTTATTTCCTGGTGGTACACGGGGATGTTGTTTGAATACGTGGAGATCGAGAAATTTTTCTCCTTTGTCGGAATTTACTTGGTGTGGTGGTTATTTGTATTAACGGTTATTGTTACATTAAGTGCATGGTTTCGATCAGCCTTAGCGACTGTACTGTCATTCGCTGTCGTTATTTTGATCCCGATTATACTTTCTTTCGTGGGAAATTACTGGCCGATGCATCCTTGGAAATTAACGAGTTATGCCATCGCGTGGATGCGAGACGGAGTGGATTCAAATGATATATGGATCACGATTGGTTTGACCGTGATGATTTCTCTTTTCCTCCTATGGCTTGGAATAATTGGTGCGAAAGTGAATACAAAAAAAGCGAAGATTTCGTAAGAATTAAATAGCATAGAAAAGTCCGAGTGTCAGTTTCCTTCACTCGGACTTTTCTATGGAAAAAATGCGTTATATTATCTGCTAGGACGTCTATTTTCTTCTGATTTAAACCAAGCGCGTAGGCCTTTATTCGCGAATGGTTCATCTTCAAACCGAGGGATGACGTGTAAATGAGCATGCGGAATCGTTTGATTCGACACTTCTCCTACATTCCATCCTAATGTATAACCAGAATGTGCATGAGCTTCATCCAAATGGTTTTTTACTTTTTGCAACAAATCGTATGTCGCGTTCCATTCCTCTGGGGATAAGTCGAAGACTGTTTGTTTGTGTGCTCTTGGTACAATAACGCCCGTTCCTTCTAAAATTGTTTGATGTTTTGGATGTTGTAAAAAAAGGCAATACTCATTTTCAAACACAATTTGTTGCTCTTGATCTTTTTCTGGGTGACAATAAATACAATCCATTTTTTTCATGTTTTCCCTCCATATCTACTAATCATACCAAAAGAGAGCAGGGGTTAAAATTGAAGAATTCAGATCGATTTATTACAGCGTTTAACCGCATTGAACAGCATTTGAAAACGATCGTGGGATCGAGTGAATACATGACCTTTTTTAAATTGGTAGATCGCGCGAAACGAATGAACAGCACAGTAGCAAGATTCGAAGATGATTTGCGTGAATATGCCGACTTACGAAATGCCATCGTGCATCATCGAACATCGACAGAGTACGTGATAGCAGAGCCTCATGATTCTGTGGTGGAAGATATTGAGCGCATCGATCAGCTATTGTCTAAACCGCTGACAGTAGGGGATTTCTTCCGAAGAAAAGTTACTGCATTTCAAGCACACGATTCGCTCGAAAAAGTTTTAGAAGAAATAAAGCGACATCATTTCACGCAATTTCCGGTTTTTGAGGAGGGAGAATTTGTAGGGTTGCTTACAACGGTAGGCATCGCGTTTTGGTTAGCGGAAAACCATCATGAGCCGTTCATTTCCCGGGAAATAATGATAAGGGAAATCGTGAAACATGAAAAGTCGAGAGAAATTTCCAAGTATGTGACACCTGATTTGACCGTTTACCAAGCAGAAGAGCTCTTTAAAAAATCGGTAATGAAGGGAAAGCGGTTAGAAGCATTATTAATCCGTGATAATAATGAACTTGTTGGAATTGTGACACCAATTGACTTGATGAAAATAGAGGAGTGAGAGAGAAATTGAATATCACACTATTTGGCGCAACTGGACGAGTAGGATCGACCATTCTTCGAGAGATAGAAAAAGAGCATCAAGTAACAGTACTTGTTCGTGATGCATCAAAGCTTCTCTCCACAACTTCATTGAAAATTATAGAAGGGTCTATTTTGGACGAGCGTCTTGTAGAAGAAGCTATTGAGAATGCCGATATGGTGATAAGTGCGATTGGCACGGATAAAACTACCACGTTAGAAGAATCGATAGGCTATATCACCAACGCAATGAAAGAGCACGGGGTGAACCGAATTATCACCATCGGTACAGCCGGAATTTTGCAAAGTAGAACAGAACCTTCTTTGTTACGGTATCAGTCTTCGGAATCGAAAAGACGGTTGACGTTTGCTGCAGAACAACATGAAAAAGTTTTTCGTACATTAGAACAATCGTCACTTGAGTGGACGATTGTTTGTCCCACTTATTTGCCTGATGGAAATGCGAAAGGGAATTATCGTGTGGAAAAAGATTTCTTGCCAGAAGGTGCTACTGAAATCACAGTTGGTGACACTGCGGGATTCGCATGTACCTTACTTCAGTCAAATGCGTTTAACAGAAGTCGAGTAGGAATTGGCTATTAAAAAACGGCAAATCTCATCTCTAGAGATTTGCCGTTTCTACAACTAGTGTAGCTTTACCCGAATAAAAAAGATGTAAACCTGTTTTTGAGAAATTAACACCATTCTTCTTCTAATGCATCGTTTGCATCTTTTACGGAAAAAGATTTAAATCCTTGTGACGTTGCCCATGCCTTCATCGTGTCATGCTCATCGTCTTGTGGATTTGCAAGCACTTGGAGAAAATGAGCATAGCCAGGAGGTCCACCAACATCTTCTGGTGGGCAATCTCCTTCTCCCTCCATCACAAGCGGAAAATCTTTATTGAAATCTTCGACAATTGCTTCTAATTGAACGGTATGATCCCAACCATCTCCAAAATCGTACGTATACCCGAATGTTGGTATAGTGCTGACGTATTCACTTAATGGAACTTCTCGTGCAAGTAGAACGTTCGTGCGAATAAAGTCTTCATATCGGCTATAAGCATACGTGTCTTTTTCTGGCACGTTTTTCTTAAAGTGAGCAGCCATTGCTTGATGCTCTTCTACGGAATCTTCGTCTCGATCCAATCGGATTGTTGTGTTCGTATCTTCATTTTCAAGAAAAAAGCTAAACAAATGAACGTCTTTCCATCCCATCGCTCGTTGAATGACGGAATGTAAATCGTAAAAATCAAGCTCTTCTGGTAAAACGATTCGACGCCATACTTCTGGTTGTACATGTTGTAGCTTCACTAAGAATTGGTACCCTCTCATGCATATTCCTCCGATTAATAGATTCATTGTAGGTCAATTACCCTAACTCGATTCAGTGAAAACTTTTTTCTTTGTAAAGAACGCTATTCCACTAGCAATTATTTCTTTAACGATTAGTGGAACAAGCACAAATGGAAGCACAAGAATTACTACTTCCGCAATCGTAGAAAGGAAGCCTTGCGGAAAGGACATCGAAAAGGTAAACGTATAAAACATTCCAAACGTAAAGAGTCGACTCCAATTCGTGATGTTTGGTTGAAGAGATGCGATAAAGGATTGTCGCGATGTAAAACGTGAAATCTCTAGTAATTCGATTCCGATAAACAAGGAAGTCACTATACTCCAAAAAGGTAGAAGTAGATTTTCGTCTAATACACCCGCGGTTAACGTTGCGACACCTGTTATTGATAATGCACCATGTAAAATACAATACGTCCCATTCCAAGTAGAACGCTGAATGGAAGGGAATAGAAAGAAAACACTCCCGATATAAAAGATCACTCCTGTCATGAGCAATGCTTTATTCCAGAAATCAGAAACTTGAAATACGTGATTTGCAAAAATGACGAGTGATTGTGTACTAACAGTAAGGAGTAAATACGTACCGTTTGCGCGAGTTCTACTGTGCTGTTGACGGAATGCGCTTATCCCGACATGGAGTAAATACAGGATCCAGCTAATTCCTAATACAACGAATAAGACCGTCGAGACTAGCAGAAAGTTATACAAATACATCCACTGTAAACTGAGAATGACGCCTCCTGCGACCCATGTTCCAAACGTAACTGCTTGTTGTGGAGCTGCGAAGTGCGTTTCTTTCCACCTATTCACACGCACTAACCAAATTTGCTGGCAGAAAAAAGCGGTCGCTAAGCTTGTGCTGATGTGAAAGAAAATATAGGTCCAATTTGTGGTATGCTCAGGAAGATGAAACACCCCGACATTAACAATACCAAAAGACATGATGACAGCAGGAAAAGCAGTCGGTAAGACAGCTCGTTGCTGTTGGAGAATAAAAAAGAAAATAATACCTAGAAGAATCGAAAATAAAATCATACGTCATCACATTTCGTTAGATTCGAAACGAGCAATAAAAGCTTTCTAAGATTCGTTTCGTCTCTACTAGACTAGCACAGGAGGCACACAATGAAAATTGCGATCATGACAGACATTCATGGGAATTTAGAAGCCTTGCAAGCGGTAATGGATCAAGTGAAAAGTGTGGAATCTATTTTCGTCCTCGGAGATATGATAGCGATGGGACCGAATTCAAATGAAGTGATGGCACTTCTCCGAGAGGATGCACGCGTTCACATGATTACGGGTAATCATGATGAAGCAGTTGTTTCTTTAAAGAAAGGGAACGGGCATCCGGCGAGCTACGTACATACACGTGAACACCATAAATGGGTAGCAAGTCAGCTAGAGCAAACACATGCAGACTATCTTGATGCGCTGCCACGAGAACGAGTTTTTTCGATCGATGGCATGCAACTAAAAGGAATTCACTACCACATTCCCGAATACAAAAAAGACGCATCCATTTTGGAAGAACCATTTGCAGACATCGTTGGTGAATCGCTAGACAATGTGCAATCACTTTTTGGCGATTATGAAGAGGATGTTATTTGCTTTGGCCATCATCACCCCGTCCATTTTTTTCAAGATCATCGGCATGTCTATCTAAATCCTGGTGCGTTAGGTGTAGGGAAAGACGACAAAGCGCGTTTTGCTATTGTGGAAGGGGTTAATGAAAAAGTAACTGTCTCGTTACAGGAAGTACCGTATGACAAAGAAACGTTTTTACGCAAAATGGAAACGTACGACGTTCCCCAACGAGAGGTTATGCTTCGATTATTTTACTAACAAAAGGAGGAGTTAGGGATGTATCACACAGTAGAAGAATTTTTAAAGGATTGGGAATTCGAAAGTGAACAAACAGCAAAGTTATTTGTTTTTCTGACGGACGAGTCGTTATCATACAGAGCCTCAGAACAAGTTCGGTCGATTGGCTTTTTAGCATGGCATGTCGTCACATCGATTCATGAAATTGGCAGTCGACTAGGGTTGACGTTCCATGCCCCTGAACATGATGCGCCAATGCCACAGGATGCTGCTTCCATCCGAAAGGGCTATGAACAAGCATCCAAGGGAATCGCAGAAGCGCTTCGGTCACAGTGGCAAGATGCCGACTTACAAAAAGAATCGGATATGTATGGGGAGATGTGGAAAAATCATCTTTCTTTAGCGATGCTCGATCGCCATCAAATTCATCATCGTGGGCAATTGACGACGCTCATGCGTTTAGCAGGACTGCCGTTAATTGGTGCATACGGTCCATCGCAAGAAGAATGGCAAGCGCACGGAGCACCTATCCCAGAATAAGGGGAATGTCAGATGAAAATACTCATTGCAACGGAAGACGTATTAGAAGCACAAGGAATTGAATGGGTGTTAAAAAGTAGATGGAACGATATAGAAGTCGTAGCTGCTACAAACGTTCCAGACGTACTGGCCAAAGAACAAGCGGAGGGGTTCGATTACACGTTTATCGACCTCGGCATGGTGGAGGCATCAGAGATCCATCTAACACCCGCCATGTGGACCGGAATTTCTTCGGAGCGAACCTTTCATAAAACATATGAGGCGTTTCAGAAAAAAGCGGATCAATTGCTTTTTCGACCGTTTTTACCGGAAGCACTCATTCCGATTGTGCAACAAGCGAAGTTTCGTTTACGGAACGCAACAAATCGCGCGCAGGGAGCAGAAGGGGACAAAAATACCTTTACACATCACGATGTGTTTCTTGGGAATAAAACACTTCCACCTAACAGTAGCGTCGCGATGATTGTACCTAAACGGAAAGAAGAGAAAGAATCTCTTTTGGACGCATTAACCGCTCATGTCTTTTCGTTTCAGGTAACGTTCCTTCCCTTATCAGAAGGCATTCTACTTCTCGCACCCACTACAACCGCGAGTCATTTGAAAAAATCGATCGAGCGCTTTTCACTTGAAGGAAAGAAAACGATGCAGACGTTATTCAGTGCGTATCTACTGAATGTGGACGACCAGAAATCTCTGCCAGAATGGTATCAGCAAGTGAAATCTGCCCAGCAGAAGATTTTCTATGAAGGCTTTGACATTGTATCGATTGAAGAAAAAGTAGAAGAGTGGTGTGAATTCGATCCGTTTTTAACACCTGTCGAGCAACGAGAATGGATTGAAATGCTAGAGCGCCAGGATAAAAAAGGTGTGAAGAAGTGGCTAGAACACCATTTCTTCGTTTTGGAAGATCCTTATCCAGATCCAGAGCTAGTTCGTATCCGTTTAACGAGCGTTCTTGCTCAACTAAGGCGGTATATGACGACGTATAGGCTAAAACAAGGCGATTTGGAACGACGGTATCACGCATTGTTTGAGAAAACAGTTCATGGCGTCGTGATGTATGACATTGTGCAACAGTACGTCTCCTTCGCACAGGAATTGCTGCATTTCATTCCCCAAAAAGGCTCTGACGAGACATCTACTGCAAAGCGTGTTCATGAGCTAGTGGAGCGTAATTATTGGAATCCGGATTGGGGATTAGCGGAATGTGCGTCGCATTTGAGTGTTCATAAGAGTACGTTGTCACGTCGTTTTTTGAAAGAGCAAGGTGTCCATTTCCGTGATTATGTATTGGCATTTCGTGTGCAGGAAGCGAAACGATTGTTGTTAGAGACATCGCTACCTGTAAAAGAAATTGCACGGTTGACGGGATTTCGACAAGCGAGTTATTTTACCCAGAAGTTTAAAGAAAGTACAGGCGTATTTCCATCACATTATAAATCGATGCAACAATCTAACATTGTTGATAATAATTAAATAATTTATGCAACCGAACAATATTTTGTTCGGTTTTTATTAATTATTGACAGAAAATTCACGATATAATAATACTCATCGAGATTTTAGGAGGAATAGTGGATGGAAACGACAGCACAAGAAAAGGTACCTCAATACAGAGGGACAGAATTACATACAAAAGGTTGGCAGCAAGAGGCAGCGCTTCGAATGTTATGCAACAACTTACACCCGGATGTAGCAGAGCACCCGGATAAGTTAGTGGTGTACGGTGGCATTGGAAAAGCGGCGCGTAACTGGGAAAGCTTTGACGCGATTGTCCGTTCACTTGAGAATTTGGAAAATGACGAGACGTTACTGATTCAGTCAGGAAAACCTGTTGCTATTTTCAAAACGCATACGGATGCTCCGCGCGTGTTACTTGCGAACTCTAATATTGTGCCTGCATATGCCAACTGGGAAACGTTCCATGAATTAGATAAACGCGGCTTAATGATGTACGGGCAAATGACAGCTGGTAGCTGGATATACATTGGCTCTCAAGGGATTGTCCAAGGAACGTATGAAACGTTTGCAGAACTTGCGAAACAACATTTCGGCGAATCATTAAAAGGAACAATTACGGTTACTGCTGGTCTAGGCGGAATGGGTGGTGCACAACCACTTGCGGTGACAATGGCAGGTGGCGTGTGTATCGGCATTGAAGTGGATGAAACACGTATTGATCGTCGAATTGAAACACGTTACACAGACGTGAAAACAGACTCGTTAGACGAAGCGATTAAGTTGGCAGAAGAAGCGAAAAAAGAAGGAAAAGCTCTTTCTATCGGACTTCTTGGAAATGCTTCCGAAATTTTACCGGAAATGATTTCCCGTGGATTTATTCCAGATGTGTTAACTGACCAAACGTCTGCACATGACCCGTTAAACGGATATATTCCAGAAGGCATGTCACTAGAGGAAGCGGCGGAACTTCGTGCTTCAAATCCAGAAGAGTATGTGAAACGTTCGAAAGCGTCGATGGCAAAACACGTGTCAGCAATGGTGGACATGATGGATAAAGGTGCTATCACATTTGATTATGGAAACAATATTCGTCAAGTGGCGAAAGATGAAGGCGTCGAACGCGCATTTGATTTCCCTGGATTCGTTCCTGCCTATATCCGTCCGCAGTTCTGCGAAGGAAAAGGGCCGTTTCGTTGGGTAGCTTTATCAGGAGATCCTGAAGACATTCGCAAAACAGATGAAGTCATTTTGCGTGAGTTCAGCTACAACACGCATTTGTGCAACTGGATTAAAATGGCGCAAGAGAAGATTCAATTCCAAGGGTTACCGTCTCGTATTTGTTGGTTAGGGTACGGTGAACGTGCACGCTTTGGGAAAATTATTAATGACATGGTCGCAAGTGGCGAGTTGAGCGCGCCGATTGTCATTGGTCGTGATCACTTAGACTCTGGTTCGGTTGCTTCGCCAAATCGTGAAACAGAAGCAATGAAAGATGGCTCGGATGTTGTAGCAGACTGGCCAATTTTAAATGCGATGGTGAATGCAGTTGGTGGCGCTACGTGGGTATCCGTTCATCACGGCGGTGGAGTTGGAATGGGCTACTCGATGCATGCTGGGATGGTTATTGTTGCGGATGGAACCAAAGAAGCAGAAGCTCGCTTAGAGCGCGTATTAACAACAGACCCAGGAATGGGTGTAGTTCGTCACGTTGATGCAGGATATGAACTAGCGGAAAAAACGGCTCGTGAGAAAGGCGTCAAAATTCCGATGTTAGGAGAGAAAGCATAAATGACCTCACTTTGGATTAAAAACGCAGCACAACTGGTGACCGTTGCTGGGAATAAAAAACCTCGAACAAAATCCGAGATGTCGGAACTTGGACTCATTGAAGACGGAAGTGTCTTCATTCAAGATGGAGAAATTGTCGCTGTCGGTACCACTGCGGAATTGGAAAGTCATTTCGCGGACACCGATGCGGAAGTAGTCGATGCAACAGGTCGACTTGTTACACCTGGTTTAGTAGATCCACATACGCATCTTCCATATGGAGGATCGCGAGAGCGCGAGTTTGAAATGCGTTTAGAAGGTGCAACGTACATGGAAATCATGAATGCTGGAGGAGGCATTCATGCGACTACGCGCATGACACGAGAAGCAACGGAAGACGAATTAGTAGAGCAGGCTAAGAAACGCCTCGATTCTTTCTTAGCACACGGAGTAACGACAGTGGAAGGGAAAAGCGGCTACGGATTAAATGTAGAAACCGAGCTAAAACAATTGCGTGCGATGAAACGACTCGCTGCAGAACACCCAGTAGATGTGGTGCCGACATTTATGGGAGCACATGCAGTGCCGACGGATTACAAAGGCCGAGAAAACGACTACGTAGAATACGTAGTAAATGACATGATTCCAACTGTTGCAAACGAAAAATTAGCCGTATTTAACGATGTATTTTGTGAAATGGGAGTCTTCACTCCGGAGCAATCAGAACGTATTTTAGAAGCAGGGAAAAAGTACGGATTAATCCCGAAAATTCATGCGGACGAAATAGAATCATATGGCGGGGCGGAACTTGCTGCGAGAGTAGGAGCTATTTCTGCTGAGCATTTATTAAAAGCATCGGATCAAGGAGTTGCGGACATGGCGAAAGCTGGCGTGATCGCGTGTTTATTGCCAGCGACTGCACTGTACTTGCGGGAAGAAGCAGCAAAAGGTCGGGCAATGGTCGATGCTGGTGTTGCGGTCGCGATATCAACTGACTGCAATCCGGGATCTTCCCCAACAACGTCTATGCCGCTCGTCATGAATTTAGCGTGTATCTCGATGCGCTTAACTCCAGCGGAAGCGCTTGTCGCTGCGACATATAATGCCGCTTGCGCAATCAAAATGGAAGATAAAGTTGGTTCGCTTGAAGTTGGAAAGCAAGGCGACATCGTGATGTGGAATGTGAAAAACTATCAAGAATTGCAATATTTATTCGGCGAAAACCACGTTGGCTCTGTGTGGAAAAAAGGCGTAAAGGTGGTTGGATAAATGCGTCATGTGCATCCTAGTGAATGGAGCTGGCGAGCTGGAGAAGGGGAATATGTGCATCATTGGTTAAAAGAGTTAATGCAAGGGGAAAGTCCGGACATGATTCTTTACGGCGCCCCTCTTTCCCGTTCTTCGATTAGCCCGTCCGCAGCTTCTGCTTATCCGCTAGAATTTCGCAAAATGGGAAAGGGTTTTACGACATATAATTTAGAAGAGGATATCGATTTACGTGCGTTCACTGTTCGAGATGCTGGAGATATTGCGATGCACACAACCGATATCTTACTCTCCCATTCACGAATTGAAGAGGCAACAGAAGACATAGTCCAAACATTTTCGTCCTCAACCACTTGCATGATTGGCGGCGATCACTCCGTTACTGCTTGTGCGGTGAGAGGTGTAAAAAAAGCCTATCCAACCGAACGAATCGGTATTTTGCAGTTTGATACACACTTAGACGTTCGTGATCCGAGTGAACTTGGTCCGGCTAACGGCACGCCAATTAGGCAGTTAATCGACGGGGAAATCGTTCAAGGTTCAGATGTAATAAATATTGGACTTCATGGTTACTTCAACGCAGCATCACTTGTTACATATGCCAAACAACACAACATTGACATGGTAACGTTACGTGCGGCAAGGCGAAAAGGGGTCGCCGAGACCGTTCGAACGAAACTAGCAGAGCTTGCAGAACGAGTCGATCGCATTTATGTGACGGTTGATATGGATGTGTTAGATATCGCAGTCGCACCAGGCGTTCCAGCATCTACACCAGGTGGAATGAGGGCTGACGAATTGTTTGACGCTTTAAAAGTTGTCGGAGAGCATTCGGAAGTTCGTCATATCGACTTCGTCTGTCTCGACCCAATGCGTGACGTCGCAACAATGGCGACCGTTAAAACAGGAATGTATGCCTTTTTAGAATTTGTCACAGGGAGAGTTAACCAAACAAGGGGGAAATAACATGCAACAAGTGGGAGAAAGTTCACACGTAATGGAAACGCGAAAAGCGCCAATGTGGAAGTTTTTCGTCTACAGCTTTATCGGTGCATTTATGTTTTTCGTGCCAGTCACTATCGGAGAAAAAAATTCGATTTTACTCGATCACATGGTGTCTTGGATTCAAGCAAATGCAGGGGCAGTGCTACCGTATTACGCACTCATTTTAATTATTGCTGGAGCAGCGTATCCTTTTGTCTCTGGAACATGGAAGAAATCTACCGTCGACAAAGTATTTTCATTCTTTAAAGTGATTGGTTTAGTTGTCGGCATTATGCTCGTATTCGGATTTGGCCCCGCGTGGTTATTTGAACCAAGCATGGGACCGTTTTTATTCGACAAATTAGTCATCGCAGTTGGCTTACTCGTACCCATCGGGGCTGTATTTTTAGCATTACTCGTTGGTTATGGGTTACTCGAATTCATCGGCGTATTAATGCAACCGCTTATGAAGCCGCTTTGGAAAACACCTGGTAGATCTGCTATCGATGCAGTAGCGTCATTCGTTGGTTCATACTCACTAGGATTATTAATCACGAATCGTGTGTACAAAGAGGGGAAATATTCCGCACGAGAAGCGGCAATTATAGCCACAGGATTCTCCACTGTTTCTGCTACGTTCATGGTAATTGTTGCGAAAACACTAGGCTTGATGGACATGTGGAATCTCTATTTCTGGATTACACTTGTGGTGACATTTTTAGTAACCGCCATCACGACACGCATTTGGCCATTAAACCGTATTCGGGATGACTATTACGAAGGTTCTGTGCCACAACCTGAAACAAAACCAGAAGGCAGTCGTCTAACATCCGCTTGGAATGAAGCACAAACAACTGTTCAACATGCGCCATCACTTGGAAAAAACGTCTGGGAAAATGTGCGCGACGGATTCCTGATGGCAATGGCAATCTTACCTTCCATTCTATCGATTGGCTTACTCGGGTTAGTACTAGCTGAATTCACGCCAGTATTTGACTGGATAGGATACATTTTTTACCCATTCACGTACATTCTTCAACTACCAGAAGCAATGCTTGTTGCAAAAGCAAGTGCTCTTGGAATAGCTGAAATGTTCCTTCCAGCACTACTAGTTGTGGAATCTGGGATCATCGTCAAATTCGTCATCGGAGTCGTATCGGTATCATCCATCATCTTTTTCTCAGCAGTGGTGCCGTGTATCGTCTCAACTGAAATCCCGATCTCGATTCCAAAGCTACTCGTTATCTGGGTTCAACGCGTTATTCTAACGCTGATTATCGTTACACCACTCGCATTTTTATTCTTGTAAATGAAGAGCCGTCACCTCTATGGGGTGGCGGTTTTTGTGTGTAAACAAAAGAATGCAATGAACGATGTGTTCATGGTATTTTCATGAGGAGATAGGGAAGAGAGGTAACATTGCTAAAGAATAGCGCTTAATAAACGATGTGGATAGAATTTTTTAAAAATGGAGAAAATAGAAAATCGCGTCATCCACTGTCCTTTCGTTTCGGATTCTGATAACCTAGTAAAAAATCTGGAACGTACTTTTTTAAAGGGAACGCTGAAAACAAGGACACTAGTTAATAAGGGAGTGATAGCCATTCTTTTTAATCGAGCACCTTCTGCCAGTCACCGCTTTTACGAACAACTTCTTCCTCGGTTACATTCGAAAAGCCCTCCATTTATTCTGGCGCAAGAACATGTAAAGCGTCTAGATGCAAGATATGCTGGTGAACTTCGCGTCGATCGTACCATCGAACAACTCCCAAATGAAACTCTCTATTTAAAAGATGTCCAACTTGAAGTGAACGGTGAGAATTTTCAACTTGATGGCATATTATTTACAAAGACTAGTATGTTACTACTGGAAATGAAAAACATGATAGGAACACTTCACATCGAACCTAACACACATCAATTCACCCGTACCCTTGCGACAGGACAAACTGAAGGCATGAAAAACCCGCTAGACCAACTCGCCCGAAACGCTACCTGTATCCGACAACTTCTGAAGAACTATCATTTGCATATCCCCGTGCACGAACTTCTTATTTTCTCCAACACACAATCTCTACTCACCAAATCCTTTCATACCGATGGAATCGTTCACTTATACGGATTACCAGCTAAGTGGGAAACATTTTTGGATAGAAATAAAACGCAATTTTGGGACGCAAAATTGCCACCGATAGAACAAAGCGGAAAGAATTTCGCGAGCGAAATTCTACCTTCTGAAAAAGAACTGAATCTCGTGGAAATTGAGGAGCTTCTTAAAAAGTATCAAACACCTGCCAAGCGCTTTATTCCATACAATTATGCAGAGATTAAGCCGCACATTCGTAAAGGTGTTCTTTGTAAATGCGGTGCGACGCTTCATTTCAAAAATAGTCTTTGGCGGTGTCAGAGGTGTGGCTATAAAGGGAAGAACGACCACTTGGGAGCATTGGAAGCATACCGAGTATTGTTTTCAGATGAAATAACGACGAAAGAATGGATGGAGTTTTCGGGGATGACTGATGTATCTACTGCTAAGAGAATGTTAAGTCGAGTACCTTACTTAGAGGTAATATCTCGAAATAGATATCAAAGATACAAGATTCGCGATGTAAGAGAAAATAGCTAAATTAGCGTCAACTGGGTAACGTTTTTGTGAGATGAAATTGTATTATTTTGATACTTGCACGATAGAAATGAAAAGTTGCACGATAGAATCCAATACTTGCACGATAGAAATGAAAAGTTGCACGATAGAATCCACTATTTGCACGATAGAAAGGCAATCCAAACCTCACAAGCGTATGTTTTGCATCCGCGGCATCCCTCTTTGTATAATATAGTCAAAGATAGTCAAAGTCAGGAGGTGGCGTGTGAGGTGCGTAATATATCGGATATTATAGAAGGTTATTTGAAGCAGGTTATCGAATCCAATAGTAATGGCCATGCGGAAATTAAGCGAAGTGAAATTGCGGAGCAGTTCCAGTGTGTCCCGTCGCAGATAAATTACGTAATTAATACTCGTTTCACCGCTGATCGTGGTTACCTGGTGGAGAGTAAGCGTGGTGGAGGCGGCTACATCCGTATTGTGCGGGTTCGCGCCCATTCGAAGGTCGATTTAATTG
The DNA here is from genome assembly GCF_003595195.1 of Paenisporosarcina cavernae. Lineage (GTDB taxonomy): Bacteria > Bacillota > Bacilli > Bacillales_A > Planococcaceae > Paenisporosarcina > Paenisporosarcina cavernae. The sequence continues at coordinate 2,434,917 of NZ_CP032418.1, read as the reverse complement.
AAGATATTTTGGCAACGCTGAGGAAGGGTGTCGCTCAATCGAGTGTTGAAGATATTGTTTACCGGTTACTCGATGAGAAAATCATCAATAAGCGGGAAGCAAAGATGATGGTAGCGGCGATGGATCGATCCACGCTTTCGTTACCTTTACCTTCAAGAGATGAGCTACGAGCTCGCATTTTGGCAGCGATGTTAATGACGTTAAAATATGAAAAAGAATCGTGAGGTGAAGCGCGCATGATTTGTGAAAATTGTAAGCAACGTCCGGCAAAGGTGACAGTGACACAAGTGGTCAATGGCGAACAAGTCAATCGTCATTACTGCGAGGTTTGTGCGCAAAATTTGCATCCGTTTCATGTGGAAGCGGCGCATCAGGATCCTCTGGCGATTCATCAGTTATTACAAAATTGGTTTAATGTTCCGACGCAAGAGTCAACGCAACGTGCACAATCTGATCAACCATTGAAGTGTGATACTTGTGATTGGACGTTCCGTCAGTTTTTGAATAAAGGAAAGTTTGGGTGCGCGGATTGTTACGATAGTTTTCGTAAACAACTCCCTGGTGTATTCAAACGACTTCACAATGGTAATACGAAGCATGTTGGAAAAACACCAGGTGGATTTGAGCGAGTGATTGAACTGAAAAAACAAATTGAATCATTGCGTGCACAAATGCAAGAAGCGGTTGCAGAAGAAAATTTTGAGGAAGCCGCAACCCTTCGAGACGAAGCACGTATGTTAGAAGAACAGCTGAAGAATGGAGCTGATTCGGCATGACAATAGAAAAGTTTTTAGAATCTTCCGTTTCAGGCTGGATGGATCCACGAGGGGAAGACTCCGATATCGTGATGAGCACTCGCATTCGCTTAGCCCGAAATTTGCGAGGCTACCGGTTTCCTCTTTCATTCACGGAAAATGAAGCACACCAAGTGGATCAATTAGTCACGGCAGCATTAGTCGATTCTGCGGAAAAAGTCGGCACGACCTTCTCCTCTATTCCGATGGAGAAAACAACGACTCTAGACCGTCAAATTCTAGTCGAAAAGCATTTAATCAGCCCCAATTTGGCAAAAGGGCAAATTCCTGGCTCTGTCTTACTTTCAGAAGATGAAGGGATTAGCGTCATGGTGAATGAAGAAGACCATATACGCATACAATGTTTATTCCCCGGATTGCAATTAGAAGAGGCGTACGAGCAAGCAGATACGATCGACCGTATATTTGAAAAAGAATTGCCGTATGCATTTGATGAAGAATTTGGGTATTTGACGAGTTGCCCGACGAACACGGGAACGGGGTTACGTGCGTCTGTCATGATGCACTTACCAGCGTTAACAATGACAAACCAAATGGGACGAATTATTCAAGCTATTATGCGAGTTGGCATGGTCGTCCGTGGTATTTACGGAGAAGGTAGTGAAGCGCTTGGCAATGTCTATCAAGTGTCTAACCAAACAACGCTCGGTAAAACAGAGGAAGAAATTTTAGAAGATTTACAAAGCATTACGGAACAAATTATTCAAAAAGAACGGGAAGCTAGGGAAACGCTCCTTCATAGTGAGCAACCTGTGTTGGCAGATACACTCTATCGTTCCCTTGGCGTTTTAACATACGCTCGAATTATATCAACCGATGAAGCGGCAAAATGCTTGTCGGATGTTCGGCTCGGTATTGACCTTGGAATCATTACAGGCGTGGATGTGTCGATTTTAAATGAATGCATGATTTTCATGCAGCCTGGTTTCATCCAAAAATACGCGGGAAATTCCTTGCAACCGAACGAGCGCGATGTGTTTCGCGCAAAAATGATTAGGGAACGGTTAACTATAGAAAACAAAACTACAACTAAAGGGGAGAAACCTCATGATGTTTAATCGATTCACACAACGATCTCAAAAAGTATTACAGCTCGCGCAAGAAGAAGCGATTCGTATGAAGCATGAGTCCATTGGGACTGAACATATATTATTAGGATTAATCCGTGAAGGTAGCGGGATTGCCGCAAAAGCTCTGGAAGCAATTGAAGTAAGCCCAGAAGTGATTGAGCAAGGAATTGAAGAACTCGTAGGTGTTGGAGAAGGGGACGTTGGTCCAATTGTTCATTACACACCACGTGCGAAAAAAGTGATCGAGCTTTCTGTCGACGAGTCTCGTAAGCTTGGTCATTCCTATATTGGGACAGAACACTTGCTTCTTGCCTTGATTCGCGAGGGAGAAGGCGTGGCTGCTCGTGTACTAAATAATGCAGGTGTTTCGTTGAATAAAGCACGTCAACAAGTGCTGCAATTACTAGGTAGTAACGATCATGCACAATCTAGCAACAACCAAGCAAATGCTGCGGCAAACACTCCAACGCTGGATAGTTTAGCGCGTGATTTAACGCAAATCGCACGTGAAGGCACGTTAGATCCAGTAATTGGTCGTTCAAAAGAAATTACACGTGTTATCGAAGTGCTTTCTCGTCGTACTAAAAATAACCCGGTGTTAATCGGCGAACCCGGAGTAGGGAAGACGGCAATTGCGGAAGGCTTAGCGCAGCAAATTGTGGCGAATGAAGTGCCGGAAATTCTACGTGACAAACGTGTCATGACGTTAGATATGGGAACAGTTGTTGCTGGCACAAAATATCGTGGCGAATTCGAAGATCGATTGAAAAAAGTGATGGATGAAATACGCCAAGCAGGTAACGTCATTTTATTCATCGATGAGCTGCATACGTTAATCGGTGCAGGTGGCGCAGAGGGTGCAATTGATGCATCCAATATTTTAAAACCATCACTTGCTCGTGGGGAGTTGCAATGTATTGGTGCAACAACACTCGACGAATACCGTAAATACATTGAAAAAGATGCCGCGTTAGAACGTCGCTTCCAACCGATTCAAGTGGATGAACCTTCTGTTGAAGAATCGATTCAAATCATCCAAGGGTTGCGTGATCGATATGAAGCGCATCACCGTGTAAAAATTACGGATGAAGCAATTGAAGCAGCGGCGAAAATGTCTGACCGCTATATCTCCGATCGTTTCTTACCGGATAAAGCAATCGATTTAATCGATGAGGCGGGTTCCAAAGTACGCCTTCGTTCGTATACAACTCCGCCAAACTTAAAAGACTTAGAAACACGTTTAGAAGCAATTCGCTCGGAGAAAAATGCAGCAGTTCAAAGCCAAGAATTTGAAAAAGCGGCATCGTTCCGCGATACCGAACAAAAGTTAAAAGAAGAGTTAGAAAGCACGAAGAAATCGTGGAAAGAAGAACAAGGAAAAGCGGAATCGGAAGTTACAGTAGAAGATATCGCGGCAGTAGTATCGATGTGGACAGGAATTCCTGTTTCGAAACTGGCACAAACCGAGTCAGAAAAACTATTGAATTTAGAAGATACGCTGCACAAACGCGTGATCGGACAGTCCGAAGCAGTGACGGCTATTTCTCGCGCAGTTCGTCGTGCAAGAGCTGGCTTGAAAGACCCGAAACGTCCAATTGGTTCATTCATTTTCTTAGGACCAACGGGGGTAGGGAAAACAGAACTTGCTCGTGCACTTGCAGAGAGCATGTTTGGCGATGAAGACGCGATGATTCGTGTGGATATGTCAGAGTATATGGAAAAACATTCCACGTCACGTCTAGTTGGTTCCCCTCCAGGATACGTAGGATTTGACGAAGGTGGTCAATTGACTGAGAAAGTTCGTCGTAAACCTTATTCCGTCATCTTGCTGGATGAAATTGAAAAAGCACACCCTGATGTGTTCAATATTTTATTACAAGTATTAGAAGATGGTCGTTTAACAGATTCAAAAGGGCGCACTGTCGACTTCCGAAATACGGTCGTCATTATGACATCCAACGTAGGTGCGGATGCACTGAAGAAAAACAAATATGTTGGATTCAACTTGCAAGACGGCGAACAACAATACAAAGATATGAAAGGGAAAATGTTAGAAGAGCTGAAAAAAGCATTCCGACCTGAATTCCTTAACCGTATCGACGAAATGATTGTGTTCCATTCACTAGAAAAAGAACACTTAAAAGAAATTGTGACGTTAATGACTGCTCAGCTGACAAAACGTCTAAAAGAACAAAATATCGAGTTAGAACTAACTGCAGAAGCACAAGAAAAAATCGCGAAGGAAGGTTACGACCCAGAGTACGGGGCGCGTCCACTTCGTCGAGCACTACAAAAACACGTGGAAGACCGCTTGTCGGAAGAATTGTTAAAAGGTACAGTATTAACAGGACATAAAGTCGTATTCGATGTAGAAAACGATGAATTTGTCGTTCGCACAGTAGCGGCAGAAGCAGTGACAGAATAAGTAGTAATAGGCATTCCGTTCAATTTTGTTCGGAATGCCTTTCTTACATAGGAGGCGCAAATGGCAAAACGTAAAACGAAATTTATGTGTAATGACTGTGGCTACGAATCACCAAAATGGATGGGGAAATGCCCAGGTTGTGGCGCTTGGAACACGATGGTAGAAGAAGTAGAAGTTGTCGTAAAAGGACCTCGCCGAACGTTCCAGCATAGCCAAACAGTATCTGCGAAAGCAACGCCTATTACAGCAATTGAAACGCAAGAAGAGCCGCGAGTTGCAACGGAGTTAAACGAATTGAATCGCGTTCTTGGAGGAGGAATTGTGCCGGGTTCCCTCGTGCTTATTGGCGGAGACCCCGGGATTGGAAAGTCGACCCTACTCCTTCAAGTAAGTGCTTTGCTTGCGAATAAAGGGCAGCGAGTCCTGTACATGTCAGGTGAAGAATCGATTCGCCAAACAAAATTGAGGGCTGAGCGTTTAGGAGTTACCTCATCGGAGTTATATATTTATTCCGAAACAAACTTAGAATTGGTGAATGAAACCATCGAACAAGTAGAACCGAAATTTGTCATCATTGATTCGATCCAAACGGTTCATCACCCAGAAGTAACGAGTGCCCCTGGTAGTGTGTCGCAAGTAAGAGAATGTACAGCGGAGTTAATGCGTATAGCAAAAACGAAGAATATTGCGATTTTCCTAGTGGGACATGTCACAAAAGAAGGGCAAATTGCTGGTCCTAGATTGCTAGAACACATGGTGGATACCGTTCTTTATTTCGAAGGGGAGCGCCATCATACGTATCGAATCTTACGCTCACAAAAGAACCGTTTTGGTTCTACGAACGAAATTGCGATATTTGAGATGTTACAAGGTGGATTAAAGGAAGTATTAAATCCATCGGAATTATTTTTGCAAGAGCGTTCTCAAGGTGCCGCAGGATCGACAGTCGTGGCTTCAATGGAAGGGACGCGACCAATCCTTGTAGAGATACAATCCCTCGTCACGCCTTCTAGTTTTAACTTTCCAAAAAGGATGGCAAGTGGAATTGACCAAAATCGCATCTCGTTATTAATGGCAGTTCTCGAAAAACGAATGGGGATGCTTCTGCAGACGCAAGATGCCTATATTAAAGTAGCGGGTGGCGTAAAATTGGATGAACCTGCTATCGATTTGGCTGTACTGACGTCTATAGTATCGAGCTTTAAAGGAACTGCGGTAAAAGCGACGGATTGTTTTATTGGAGAAGTTGGTTTGACAGGAGAAATTCGCCGAGTATCTCGGATTGAACAACGCGTAATAGAAGCGGCAAAACTCGGTTTTAAAAAAGCAATTATTCCTGCATCGAACATTGGTGGTTGGGACTTCCCAGAGGGGATTCGCGTCGTAGGTGCAGACACGATTGATGATGCGTTAAAAGAAGCATTTCCTTATGAAGGGTGAGGAAGTTTCCTCTCCCTTTCCAATAGGTGTTGCCAAGTGAAATCGTGTATACTGATGAAAAATAGGAGGTGGAATCATTGTTAAGGTGGATTATTCAAATTACGTTCATACTGATTGGTGGGACACTAGGCTTATTATTCTTACCGCAATTATACGAGCTCATACATTTATCCTCTAGCCCGTGGATCAACAATCCGTATGTATCGATTCTCATCGGTGCATTAATGCTCTATGTACTCGCACTATTAATGACAAAGCCGTTAATCGATTTCATGAAATGGCTCGAAGACAAACTGCTAAAAGCTCCCATTGGAGATTTGTTGTTCGGAACTCTCGGTTTAATTATCGGTCTAAGCGTTGCTTTTTTGCTCAACTTTGCAGTCGACTCGATTCAATTACCAGTGATTAACTCGATCTTGCCGATTTTATTAACCGTTGTACTTGGTTATTTAGGTTTCCAAGTTGGATTTAAAAAGCGTGACGAGCTAATTCAACTTTTCACATCTGCAAAAGCTCCGACAAAGCGCAAAGCCTCTGATGGTGGAGTATCAGGCGAACACATAGCTTCGGTAAAAATTCTAGATACGAGCGTCATTATCGATGGCCGAATTGCGGATATTTCGACTACCGGATTTCTAGAAGGAACACTCGTCGTTCCTCAATTTGTATTAACAGAACTGCAACACATTGCCGATTCCTCCGATACGTTAAAACGAACTCGAGGACGTCGCGGGTTGGACATTTTAAAGAAACTACAAACCGAACGTGCATCAGCCGTTACAATCGTCGATGATGACTTTGATGACGTCCAAGAAGTGGACTTAAAGCTTGTCCGACTAGCTAAGAAAATTGGTGGATTAGTGGTCACCAATGACTTTAATTTGAATAAAGTATGTGATTTGCACAACGTTGCAGTTTTAAATATCAATGACCTAGCAAACGCTGTGAAACCAGTCGTTATACCTGGAGAAGAAATGCACGTCGTTGTCATCAAGGACGGCAAAGAACAAAACCAAGGGGTCGCCTACTTAGACGATGGCACCATGATCGTCGTAGAAGACGGGAAAAAATTCATCGGGCAAGCAATTGATGTTGTCGTAACAAGTGTCTTACAAACATCAGCAGGCCGAATGATCTTCGCCAAATCAAAATAACACTTCGGACAGTTCGCACGTCGGACTGTCTTTTCCTATTTTAAAAAGGGAGATAGTGTAAAGAGCGGTCGACGTGTAAAATGAAACAAGAAATAGAGTACATGAGAGAAGCCTAAACAACAGGCGAGGGAAGAGGAAGTGTCCCAATGTTGTGGGAAGGTGTCTTGATGTCGACGCAAAGTGTCCTAATGTTGACGGAAAGTGTCCCAATGTTTGAGGAAAGTGTCCCAATGTTTGAGGAAAGTGTCCTAATGTTTGAGGAAAGTGTCCTAATGTTTGAGGAAAGTGTCCTAATGTTGATCCAAAGTGACCCAATATCGGCGCAAAATGTCCTAATGTTGGCGCAGAGTGTCCTAATGTTTGAGGAAAGTGTCCTAATCTTGATCCAAAGTGACCCAATGTCGGCGCAAAGTGTCCTGAACAATCAGCGACTTTACATTAAACTTAATTACAAAAAGCATTTATAGAAATTTGATCATTTTGGAGGTGGAGCAATGCAATATGATGTGATTATTCCGGCGGCAGGTAGCGGGAAACGCATGGGAGCGGACCGAAACAAGCTGTTATTAGAACTTAGCGGAAAGCCTGTTCTTATCCATACGTTGGAGGTTTTCGAAAAGGATGATGCATGTCGGCGAATCTTGTTGGCAATTAAAGAAGAGGAGCGACAGGAATTAGAGTCGTTACTCCACCACTATGCCATTACGAAAGTGACGAAACTACTTACGGGAGGATCTGAACGTCAATATAGTGTGAAATCGTGTCTTTTTGAGTCTGATTTGTCTGAGTTGGTGCTTGTCCATGATGGTGCACGGCCGTTTATTCACACAGAGACGATCCATAAGCTTGTTCAACAAGCACGAGTTAGTGGAGCGGCGGTAGCTGGTGTGAAGGTGAAGGATACGTTGAAACGTGTGGAAGGCTCAACAATTGTGGAGACGGTGGACCGAGAGTCAATGGTAGCGATTCAGACACCGCAAGCGTTTCAGACGAAGTTGCTGCAAAAAGCGCATGAAGTGGCAGCGGCGGATCACTTTTTAGGGACAGATGAATCGATGCTTGTGGAAAGAATCGGGACGGCTGTTTCTGTTGTTGAGGCGAGTTATGATAACATTAAACTTACAACGCCGGAGGATTTGCTTTTTGGAGAGGCAATTCTTCGATATAGAGCGCAGGAGGGTTAACTATGTTTCGAGTTGGACAAGGTTTTGATGTGCATGAATTTGCGGAAGGTCGTCCGCTAATCATTGGTGGCGTGACGATTCCATATGAAAAAGGGTTAATCGGTCATTCGGATGCAGATGTATTGTTACATACAGTGACGGACGCTGCACTTGGTGCGATTGGGGAAGGCGATATTGGTCGTCATTTCCCGGATACGGATCCTGAGTTTAAGGATGCCGATTCCGCCAAACTACTTTCGTATATTTGGAAAATGGTCGAGGCGCGTGGGTATCAGCTTGGAAATATCGATTGTACGATTATTGCGCAAGCGCCGAAAATGGCTCCACATATTGAGGCGATGCGAAACCGTATTGCAGGATTACTAAATGCAGATCCGTCTCAAGTAAACGTAAAAGCTACCACGACGGAAAAGTTAGGGTTTACAGGTCGCGGGGAAGGAATTGCTTCTCAGGCGACAATTTTACTCGTTCAATCGAACAATGGGTGATAAAATAGAAAAAGTTTGCAACGATTAGAGGAGGAACTATTATGACGCAAGAAGTACGCGTTCGTTATGCGCCAAGTCCGACAGGAAATTTACATATCGGTGGGGCACGTACCGCATTATTCAATTATTTATTCGCAAAACATCACGGCGGAAAATTCATCGTCCGTATTGAAGATACTGATATTGAACGAAATATTGAGGGTGGCGAATTATCGCAGTTAGATAATTTACGTTGGTTAGGAATTGACTATGATGAGTCCGTGGATATCGGTGGACCATACGCGCCATATCGTCAAATGGAACGTTTAGATGTGTATAAAGAGCACGCGGAAAAAATGCTCGAAAAGGGTCAAGCGTATAAATGTTTCTGTAGTCCAGAAAAGTTAGAAGCAGAGCGTGAGGCGCAAAAAGCGAGCGGTATTGCAGCACCAATGTATACCGGTACGTGTCGTAACCTTTCAAAAGAAGAAGTAGCAGCAAAAGAAGCAAATGGAGAGTCCTTTACGATCCGTATGCGTGTGCCGGAAAATGTGACGTATACATTTACGGATTTAGTCCGTGGAGAAGTGACGTTTGAATCAAAAGACGTTGGTGACTGGGTATTAGTGAAAACGAATGGCATTCCAACTTATAACTATGCGGTAGTATTAGACGACTATTTCATGAAAATCTCGCACGTATTCCGTGGGGAAGAACATCTCTCTAATACACCGAAACAATTAATGATTTTTGATGCATTCGGATGGAAAGCCCCGGAATACGGCCACATGACGCTTATTATTAATGAAAGCCGTAAAAAACTGTCGAAACGTGATGAGTCAATCATTCAATTTGTTGCGCAATATAAAGATTTAGGATATTTGCCAGAAGCGATGTTCAATTTCTTCGCGTTACTTGGATGGTCTCCTGAAGGGGAAGACGAAATTTTCACGAAAGAACAATTTATCGAGATGTTCGATGTGAATCGTTTATCTAAATCTCCATCGATGTTTGATAAGCAAAAGTTAACGTGGATGAATAACCAATACGTGAAACAACTTTCGCTCGACGAAGTTACGGAACTAGCATTGCCGCACCTACAAAAAGCAGGGAAGCTTCCGGCGGAACTTTCGGCGGAGCAAGCGGAATGGGCACGTAACTTAATTGCGCTTTACCACCAACAAATGAGTTTTGGAGCAGAGATTGTGGAGTTATCGGATGTGTTCTTTAAAGACGAACTTGCATACGATGAAGAAGCGACAGAAGTATTAAATGGAGAACAAGTCCCGGAAGTAATGGCTGCATTTGCGAACGAGTTGGAGTCGCTTGAATCGTTTGATGCGGACTCGATCAAAGCGTCAATCAAAGCGGTGCAAAAAGCGACTGGTCATAAAGGGAAAAACTTGTTTATGCCAATCCGTGTTGTTACGACGGGCCAAACACATGGTCCAGAACTTCCTAATGCCATTAGTTTGTTAGGGAAAGAAACCGTGTTAAAACGCGTAGAAAAGTTCGCAAAACAATAAAATTGACTTTCCAATCGTTGGGTGATTAAATAAAGCTACCATTTACATCGTATATAAGGAAACACCGCGATGAGGAGAAGTATAAATTGGACGCTCTTTAGAGAAGACCATCACCGGCTGAAAGTGGTCTGGGCCAAGACAATTTAGAAATGCACCTCGGAGTGCTTAGCTGAAATTATGTAGGCGAGCCGTCTATCCACGTTACGGATCTTAAGCGGAGACGGTGCATGTTCATGCACAACAAACGTCTCAATCAGAGTGGAACCGCGCAAACGATGCGTCTCTGTCATTTCGATGACAGAGGCGTTTTTTAATGGGAAAAACAGGAGGTGTACGGATGTTTGGACGAATGAAAGAAGACATTGCTGTAGTCTTTGAACAAGACCCAGCAGCAAGACGTAAAATAGAAATTATCTTAACCTATGCGGGATTACATGCCATTTGGGCGCACCGGGTAGCGCATGCTTTATTCCAAAAAAAATTATTCTTCTTAGCTCGAGTTGTCTCTCAAATAAGTCGATTCTTTACGGGAATTGAAATTCACCCAGGGGCTAAAATAGGACGGCGCTTTTTCATTGACCACGGAATGGGCGTTGTTATTGGTGAAACGTGCATTATAGGAGATGACGTCACGATTTTCCAAGGTGTAACGCTAGGTGGAACTGGGAAAGAGCGAGGAAAACGCCATCCAACGTTGCAAAATAACGTCTTAGTGGCAACGGGAGCTAAAGTGCTTGGCTCTATTACGATTGGCGAAAATAGTAAAGTCGGAGCGGGTTCTGTTGTGTTAAAAGATGTTCCTGCAAATGCTACTGTCGTTGGAATTCCTGGTAGAGTAGTGATTCAAGATGGCCGAAAAGTAGGGAAACAGGGACTAAACCATCAAAATTTACCGGATCCTGTATCGGATATTTGCAACATGTTAGAGGCCAAAATCCGAAAGTTAGAAAAAGAAGTAGATGAATTACGAACGAGTGCGGAAAAGGAGAGAATGTCCTAATGGCGATTCAACTTTACAATACATTAAAACGGGAAAAAGAAATTTTCCGTCCAATTGAAGAAGGAAAAGTAAAAATGTACGTGTGTGGGCCAACTGTATATAACTATATTCATATAGGAAATTCTCGTCCGGCGATTGTCTACGATACGGTTCGTCGCTATTTAGAATACCGCGGGTATGAGGTGACGTTTGTTTCGAATTTCACCGATGTCGACGACAAAATTATTAAAACGGCAAATGAGTTACAAGAAGAAGTTGGGGAACTTACGGAACGCTTCATTCAAGCATATTTCGAAGATGTCGAAGCATTAGGATGCAAACGTGCAGATGCGCACCCTCGTGTTACGGAGCATATGGCAGAAATTATTGCGTTTATAGAAGTCTTGGTAGAAAAAGGGTATGCATACGAATCGCAAGGCGATGTTTACTTCCGAACGCGCAAGTTTGAGGGGTACGGAAAATTATCGCATCAATCGATTGATGATTTGAAAATGGGTGCACGGATCGAAGTTGGCGAGAAAAAAGAAGATGCACTCGATTTTGTGTTATGGAAAGCGGCGAAAGAAGGCGAAATTCGTTGGGATAGTCCATGGGGAGCGGGTAGACCAGGTTGGCACATCGAGTGTTCAGTTATGGCAAAGTCGATTTTAGGCGACACGATTGATATTCATGCTGGCGGGCAAGACTTGACGTTCCCCCATCATGAAAATGAAATTGCCCAGTCAGAAGCACACAATGACAAAACGTTTGCGAATTATTGGATGCACAACGGTTACATTAATATCGACAATGAAAAGATGTCGAAGTCACTAGGAAATTTCGTCTTAGTCCACGACATTCGTCAGCAAATTGACCCCCAAGTGTTGCGATTCTTTATGTTGTCGGTTCATTATCGTCATCCGATTAACTTCTCTCAAGAATTAGTCGAAAACGCGGAAGCTGGGTTAGACCGGATTCGTACGGCATACGCGAATACGAAGTATCGTTTGAGCGTTGCACCTGAGTTAGGGGACCAAGCGGATATTTGGTTGCATAAGATTTCAGAACAAAAAGCGCTATTCATCGAAGCGATGGATGACGATTTCAACTCTTCAAATGGAATTGCCGTCATCTTTGAATTGGCGAGACTAGCGAATACGTATTTGAATGAAGAACATACACAAGCAGTTGTGCTCCAGCAATTTTTATCGGTACTAGAGGAATTAATGTCTGTTCTTGGGTTACAAGTAGAAGCGGCGAACGAAGATTTAGATGCAGAAATCGATGCATTAATTGACGAGCGATTAGAAGCTCGAAAAAATAGAGATTTTGCACGAGCAGATGCGATTCGCGATGACTTAAAAGCTCGCGGCATTATTTTAGAAGACACGTCTCAAGGGACGAGATGGAAACGCGCATGAAGATGGAAAATACACTTCGAGACATCGATATTAAGCAACTCAATTCCCTTGCGCTTGCCTATATGGGAGACGCAGTGTTAGAGCGGGAAGTGCGAGAATATTTACTTCGAACAGGTAGAGTAAAACCGAATGTTTTACATCGACAAGCCACTCGCTTCGTCTCTGCAAAAGCTCAATCGAATGTCGTGCATCGTTTGTTAGAAGAAAATCGTCTGACGGAAGAAGAGCAAGCGGTGTTTCGACGTGGTAGAAATGCGAAGTCCGGTTCCGTTCCAAAAAACACCGATGTTCGTACGTACAATAACAGCACTGGCTTTGAAGCAATATTAGGATATTTATATTTACTAGGGGAGCATACTCGCGTGTTGGAAATAATCGAATTAGCGATCGGTTGGATTGAGGAGGAACAAACATGAGTCAAACAGAGAAAGATCGAGAAAAGGAAAAAGAAATCGTTTCTGGGAAGAATCCGGTTTTAGAAGCGCTTCGTTCTGGACGAGACATGAACAAAATTTGGGTTGGAGAAGGCGTTAAAAAAGCAGGCATTCAAGAATTGCTGACCCTTGCAAAAGAAGCGGGCATAATCGTGCAGTTTGTCCCGAAAAACAAACTGGATCAGTTAACAGATGGCGCGAATCACCAAGGGGTTTGTGCTTCTGTCGCAGCGTATAGCTATGCAACAGTGGATGATTTATTCGAAAAAGCGGCACAAAAACAAGAAGATCCATTTTTCCTCGTGTTAGATGAACTGGAAGATCCGCATAATTTAGGATCAATCTTACGGACAGCTGATGCAGCAGGTGTGCACGGTGTCATCATTCCGAAAAGACGAGCAGTCGGATTAACATCCGTCGTAGCGAAAACTTCCACTGGAGCTATAGAGCATGTGCCAGTCGCTCGAGTCGGCAACCTAGCACAAACAATTGATGAGCTAAAAGAACGAGGAGTGTGGATTGCTGGAACAGATGCAAAGGGTTCAGCGGATTATCGACGAATGGATGCCACGTTGCCCCTCGCTGTGATTATCGGTAGTGAAGGAAAAGGGATGAGTCGCTTGCTAAAGGACAAATGTGATTTCCTTTATCATCTGCCGATGGTTGGTCATGTCACATCGTTGAACGCTTCTGTTGCTGCATCTTTGTTGATGTACGAAGTGTACCGTGTTCGAAACCCACTTGGCGGAAAATAAAATGGATATCCTGCTAGTCGATGGCTACAACATAATCGGTGCTTGGATGGAACTTCGGAAACTTCGGGATGAAAAACTACTGGATGCACGCGATCGGCTGATTGAACTAATGGCTGAATATAAAGCGTACACGGGCTGGCGAGTCATCGTAGTGTTCGATGCCCATCTTGTACCTGGAATTGAAAAAAAGAATCGGACATTTGATGTGGAAGTCGTCTTTACACGAGAAAACGAAACGGCGGATGAACGAATAGAGAAGTTGACAATAGAGCTGTCGAATCGATTGGTTCAGCTGCATGTTGCCACTTCAGACTTCACTGAGCAACGGGTCATATTCGCACAAGGAGCCCTTCGAAAATCTGCTCGGGAATTAGAAATTGAGATGGAAGATATTGAAACGAGAATATCGAAAAAAGTACAGGAAATCAAAGTGTCCAAGCCGATTTCAAAAATTCCATTAACGCCTGAAATTGCGGAAATTTTCGAAAAATGGCGAAGAGGGATGAAATGAAGCGTTGACGCTCATTTTCTCCTTCCTGTATACTAGGTCTAACTACGCAGAACAGCGGGGGTGATCCAGTTGATGAAGAGCGAAGAAATCCAGGAAACGAATCAATCGTATGACTCCTTACCAGATGAAGCACTCATAGCACTGGTCCACGCTGGCGAAACAGATGCTTTGGACTATCTTATTACGAAATATCGATCTTTTGTACGAATGAAAGCAAGGTCCTATTTTTTAATTGGAGCGGACAAAGAAGATATCATCCAAGAAGGAATGATCGGGCTGTATAAAGCAATTCGAGATTTTCGGGATGATAAGCTCGCTTCGTTTCGAGCGTTCGCGGAGCTTTGTATCACGCGACAAATTATTACCGCCATTAAAACAGCAACAAGACAAAAACATATTCCGTTAAATTCGTATGTCTCATTAGACAAACCTATTTATGATGAAGAATCGGAACGCACACTAATGGATGTCATTTCCGGCACCGGAGTGGAAGATCCTGCGGAAGTCATGATCAATCAAGAAGATCTTGTCTATATGGAAGAGAAAATGGGAGAGATATTGAGTGAGTTGGAACAGCAAGTTCTTGCATTATATCTCGATGGACAATCTTATTATGAAATTTCAGCAGAACTCAATCGACATGTAAAATCCATAGACAATGCTTTGCAACGAGTAAAGCGAAAATTGGAACGGTACATGGAGCTTGGAACAGTTCATTAATTTTCTAGAAAACTAAATCCTTTCGACTCTAGTGAATTCTTCCATTTGTTAAATAAAAGATTTAACTAGTGATAGAGAGAGAGGAAGGCCCTTTTCCTTGACAGATGTTGACAGTCAATTTAATGGGTGATAGTCTTTATAAGAATTACTAGATTTAGGTCGGGTGATTACATGACAAAAAAAGTCGTACTGTGCTGCGAGAAATGCGGTTCTAGAAATTACACCGTACCAGTTTCTAATCAGGCGCAAGCTGTAAGGTTAGAACGCAAAAAGTTTTGTTCCCATTGCCAAACACACACGCTTCATAAACAATCAATTTGACTTGTGTGCGTGCGAATAGATTATTGCTCGGAGGGTAAAATTAGAATGTCAAAGATTACTTCTTTCTTCGGTAAGGTTGTCTCTGAAATGAGAAAAGTTAGTTGGCCAAAGCGCAAAGAACTAACGAGATATACCGTCATTGTATTATCAACTGTTGTATTTATGGCTTTGTTCTTTACAGTAATCGATCTTGGGATTTCAGAAGCATTTCGTTGGTTCTTATCCCTGTAATTGGATAATGAAGAATGCGTGAAAATAGCCCGTCTTAGTTTGTGAACGGGTTTTTTCATTTGTCTAGAAAAAAGGAGGGACGGACAACAGTCCTTGAACTATGGAAAAGAATTGGTATGTAGTGCACACGTATTCTGGATATGAAAACAAAGTGAAAGCAAACTTAGAAAAACGTGTTGAAACGATGGGCATGCAAGATAAAATCTTCCGTGTCATCATTCCAGAAGAGCAAGAAACAGATTTTAAAGATGGCAAAAAAAGAACGGTTATGCGTAAAACATTCCCAGGTTATGTCCTTGTCGAGTTAATCATGACAGACGATTCGTGGTATGTAGTGCGTAACACGCCAGGTGTTACAGGGTTTATCGGATCTTCAGGTGGGGGAGCAAAACCAACTCCTTTATTACCAGAAGAAGTCGAGTTTATCTTGAAGCAAATGGGTGTGACAGAACGTAAAGCAGAAATTGACTTTACGGTTGGTGAACTAGTGGAAGTATTAGAAGGGCCATTTGCAGGTTTCCAAGGAAAAGTGGAAGAAATCGATGGTGCGAAAGAGAAATTAAAAGTTTCTGTCGACATGTTTGGCCGTGAAACGAAAATGGAACTTGACTTCGATCAAGTAACAAAAATTTAATTTCGAAAACGGTACTTGCTATCGCGAATAAAAAGTGATATTATTTCAAAGGTCAGACTATAATTTGCGTAGTCTGCACAATTTAGCTTATGTTATCGGCTAATTAGCTGACAGACAGATATTTGAGTGGGAGGGGAAACCCTATTACCACATCACGGACTTAAGGAGGTGTGTCTCGTGGCTAAAAAAGTTATCAAAATGGTAAAGTTACAAATTCCTGCTGGTAAAGCAAACCCAGCGCCACCGGTTGGTCCTGCATTAGGTCAAGCAGGTGTAAACATCATGGGATTCTGTAAGGAGTTCAACGCTCGTACAGCAGATCAAGCTGGTCTAATTATTCCGGTTGAAATTTCTGTATTTGAAGACCGTTCATTTACTTTCATTACTAAAACTCCACCGGCTGCAGTATTGCTTAAAGTGGCGGCTGGCATTCAGTCGGGTTCTGGTGAACCAAACCGCAACAAAGTAGCAACGGTGAAACGTGATAAAGTTCGCGAAATCGCTGAACAAAAAATGCCTGACCTTAACGCTGCTTCAGTTGAAGCTGCTATGTTAATGGTTGAAGGTACTGCACGCAGCATGGGTATTGTCATCGAAGACTAATAGTCATCTGAGTGATGAGATGTATGGTTAGAGGGGTTGCGGGGATTCTTATAGGAGATCCGCAGCCTTTATTCGTGGGAGGTTCAATCCGTTAAAACCACTATCAAGGAGGACATTTTATAATGGCTAACAAAGGTAAAAAGTTGCAAGATGCAGCTAAATTAGTAGATCGTTCAAAATTATACTCTGTTGCTGAAGCTGTTGAGCTAGCGAAAAAAACTAGCTCAGTAAACTTTGATGCAACTGTTGAGGTGGCATTCCGTCTTGGAATCGACACTCGTAAAAACGACCAGCAAATTCGTGGAGCAGTAGTGCTTCCAAACGGAACTGGTAAAACTCAACGCGTTTTAGTATTTGCTAAAGGCGAAAAAGTGAAAGAAGCAGAAGCAGCGGGAGCAGATTTCGTTGGGGATGCTGAATACATCAACAAAATCCAACAAGGATGGTTCGACTTCGATGTTATCGTAGCGACTCCTGACATGATGGGTGAAGTTGGTAAAATCGGTCGTGTTTTAGGACCAAAAGGTTTGATGCCTAACCCTAAAACAGGTACAGTTACATTTGATGTAACAAAAGCGATTGAAGAAATCAAAGCTGGTAAAGTGGAATACCGTGCAGACAAAACTGGTATCATCCATGCGCCAATCGGGAAAGTTTCTTTCGATGAAAAGAAATTGGAAGAAAACTTCTTAGCAGTATTTGATGTTGTTCAAAAAGCGAAGCCATCTTCTGCTAAAGGAACATACATGAAATCTGTAAACGTTACGACTACAATGGGACCATCAATCAAAATTGATGCTTCTTCTGTAAAAGTTAACAACTAATTTGACGTTGACAATGTTGGTGCCATCTGTTATGATGACATCTGTTGTGAAATAACCATTTGTACCGTAGACAGTAGGGGCGACTTGTCGCATAATGATCCTACCGAGGACAGATAGGCTGACTCTTTTAAAGATGATGTTTATGCCCTTGTGTCTACATGCGTAGATGCAAGGGCTTTTTTGTTAAGGTATAAATGACCCATTCTATCAGGAGGTGTCTAAATGAGCAAAGTAATCGAAGCAAAACAAACTCTAGTAAACGAAATTACTGACAAGTTCAAAGGCGCGGCGACAGCTGTAGTAGTTGACTACCGTGGACTTAACGTTACACAAGTAACAGAACTTCGTAAACAACTTCGTGAAGCTGGCGTTGAATTCAAAGTTTACAAAAATACATTGACTCGTCGTGCTGCAGAAGCTGCTGGACTTGAAGGGTTAAATGAAAATTTAACTGGTCCAAACGCAATCGCATTTTCTTCGGAAGATGTAGTAGCTCCAGCGAAAATCTTAAACGATTTCGCGAAAAAGAACGAGCAATTAGAAATCAAAGCTGGTGTTATTGAAGGAACTCTCGCTTCAGCACAAGATATTAAAGCTCTTGCGGAACTACCGTCTCGCGAAGGTTTACTTTCTATGCTACTCAGCGTACTTCAAGCTCCAATGCGCAACTTTGCACTTGCTACAAAAGCAGTTGCAGAACAAAAAGAAGAACAAGGCGCTTAATCAGTGCTTAAAGGCAATTGCCTAAAAAAATCAAACATTCCATTAGGAGGAACCTATAATGAATAACGAACAAATCTTAGAAGCAATCAAAGGTATGACTGTTCTTGAATTAAACGACTTAGTAAAAGCAATCGAAGAAGAATTTGGCGTAACTGCTGCTGCACCAATGGCAATGGCTGCTGCTGGCGGAGCTGCTGCTGCTGAAGAGCAAACTGAATTTGACGTAATCCTTGCTTCAGCTGGTCAAGAAAAAATCAAAGTTATCAAAGCAGTTCGTGAAATCACTGGTCTTGGCTTGAAAGAAGCGAAAGAAGTAGTAGATAACGCTCCTAAAGCTCTTAAAGAAGGCGTTTCTAAAGAAGAAGCAGAAGCTATGAAAACTCAATTAGAAGAAGTTGGCGCTTCAGTAGAAGTTAAATAATTTCTTTTTTGTTAATTTGACAGGAAAGCTCGTCCATTGATGGCGGGCTTTTCTTCATTTGTTCAACATGGAGGGATTCCCTGTGTCGGATCATTATTATTCAAAAAAACCTCAAGTTTCTAGCAACCCTACATCTTGGCGATTTCAACTTAGAGGTCATTCATTTACGTTTGAAACAGATGCTGGTGTTTTCAGTAAAAACGAAGTAGATTTTGGCTCCCGTGTCCTAATCGAATCTTTTCAAGAGCCGCTCCTGTCTGGTGATTTTTTGGATGTGGGATGTGGTTACGGTCCAATTGGTTTATCGTTAGCAAAATCATTTCCTGATCGAACGATTGAAATGGTGGATGTGAATGAACGTGCAATTGATTTGTCGAAAAAGAATGCGCAGCATAACGGGATACAAAATGTACGTATCTATGAGAGTGATGGATTAGAAAAAGTGGCTGGTGAGTTTGCTGCAATTCTAACGAATCCGCCTATCCGTGCTGGGAAAGAAACCATTTTCCGAATATACGAAGGTGCAGCTCGTAGTTTGAAAGAGCAAGGGGAATTATGGGTGGTTATACAAAAGAAACAAGGGGCACCATCTAGCTTAGAAAAGTTAAAACAATTATTTTCTGATGCAGAGGTAGTCGATAAGGAACGAGGATATTGGATTATTCGCGCTGTGAAATAAAAATCCACATTGACTTGACAAATTGGCTATGATATTATAATAAAATGCAAAAATATTATTTTGAGGTAGTATGCCCATTTGTATAAGATTGCAATGTTTTAGGGAATACTTTCCACAAATAAGTTTAGTTAATCGAAAATGAGTCCTTTTAGAACTCGTTTTCTTTTTGTCTTTTCGACATCATACACGATTATGATCGTTTGGAAAAGACCTAATATCGCTTTATTGAGGGGTGAATGAGTTGACAGGTCAACTAGTTCAGTACGGACAACACCGCCAACGCAGAAGTTTTGCACGCATTAATGAGGTGCTTGAGCTTCCGAATCTTATTGAGATTCAAACGGCATCTTATGAGTGGTTCTTAGAAGAAGGTCTTCGTGAAATGTTTCGTGACATTTCTCCGATTACAGACTTCACAGGGAATCTATCGCTAGAATTCATCGACTATACGTTGGCTGATCCAAAGTATCCAGTGGATGAATCAAAAGAGCGTGACGTAACATACGCTGCACCATTGCGCGTAAAAGTACGTCTGCACAACAAAGAAACAGAAGAAGTAAAAGAGCAAGACGTCTTTATGGGAGATTTCCCACTAATGACGGAAACAGGTACATTTATTATTAATGGAGCGGAGCGAGTAATCGTTTCGCAATTAGTGCGTTCTCCAAGCGTTTATTTCCATGATAAGACGGACAAAAATGGTAAAAAAGGCTTTGGTGCAACGGTTATTCCTAACCGTGGTGCTTGGCTTGAGTACGAAACCGATGCAAAGGATGTTGTATATGTACGTATTGATCGTACACGTAAGCTTCCTGTAACGGTTCTTCTTCGTGCACTTGGTTTTGGTACAGACCAAGAAATCATTGATCTTATTGGGGACAATGAATATCTTCGTAACACGCTAGAGAAAGACAATACAGAGTCAACAGAAAAAGCGCTTCTAGAAATTTATGAGCGTTTACGTCCTGGTGAGCCACCTACTGTGGAAAGCGCGAAAAGCTTGCTGTATTCTCGTTTCTTCGATGCAAAACGTTACGATTTAGCAAATGTTGGACGTTATAAAATGAACAAGAAGCTTCATATTAAGCATCGTTTATTTAACCAAACGGTAGCTGAATCATTGGTAGATCCAGAGACAGGAGAAATTCTTGTTGAAAAAGGAACTGTCATTGATCGCCGTGTGTTAGATCGTCTTATTCCTCATCTTGAAAAAGGGATTGGATTCCAAACGTTAAGCCAAGTTGGTGGCGTTTTAGAAGACGATATTACTTTACAATCAATTAAAATTTATGCACCAAACGATGAGTCGGAAAAAGAAATTAATGTTATTAGTAATGCCTATGTGGAAGATGCGATTAAAAACATCACGCCAGCAGACATTATTGCTTCTATTAGTTATTTCTTTAACCTACTTCACAACGTTGGAAACACAGATGATATTGACCATTTAGGTAATCGTCGTCTGCGTTCTGTTGGAGAATTGCTTCAAAACCAATTCCGTATTGGGTTATCTCGTATGGAACGTGTTGTTCGTGAGCGTATGTCGATTAACGATACGCAATCGATTGTTCCACAACAATTAATTAATATTCGTCCAGTTATTGCGTCGATTAAAGAGTTCTTTGGTAGCTCTCAATTGTCACAATTCATGGATCAAACGAATCCTCTTGCGGAGTTAACGCACAAACGTCGTTTATCTGCTTTAGGACCTGGTGGTTTAACACGTGAACGTGCTGGTTTCGAAGTGCGTGACGTTCATTATTCTCACTATGGCCGTATGTGTCCGATTGAAACTCCAGAGGGTCCAAATATCGGGTTGATCAATACGTTATCCAGTTTTGCGAAGGTGAATAAGTTTGGTTTCATCGAAACGCCTTATCGCCGTGTAGATCCGGAGACTGGTAAAGTAACTGATCGCATCGATTACTTAACAGCAGACGAAGAAGACAACTATGTTGTTGCCCAAGCTAACTCTAAGTTGAGTGATGATGGTTCATTCGTTGAAGAAGAAGTAGTTGGTCGTTTCCGTGGAGATAACACTGTTTTCAAACGTGAGCAAATTGACTACATGGATGTTTCACCTAAACAAGTAGTATCTGCTGCAACGGCATGTATTCCTTTCTTAGAAAATGATGACTCCAACCGTGCACTTATGGGTGCGAACATGCAACGACAAGCTGTACCTTTATTAAACCCAGAAGCTCCGTTCGTCGGAACTGGTATGGAGCATGTGAATGCTCGTGATTCGGGTGCTGCTGTCATCGCTAAATACCACGGTATTGTAGAACATGTTGAAGCGAAAGAAATTCGTGTTCGTCGTATTGAAGAAGTAGATGGTAAAGAAGTTAAAGGTGACTTAACGAAATACAAACTACAAAAATTCATTCGTTCAAACCAAGGTACAAGTTATAACCAACGTCCAATTGTAAAAGTGGGCGATCGTGTAAAACCGCTTGATATTTTAGCAGATGGTCCTTCTATGGAAAAAGGGGAAATGGCACTTGGTCGTAACGTGCTAGTAGCCTTCATGACATGGGACGGATACAACTACGAGGATGCGGTTATTATGAGCGAACGTCTTGTGAAAGACGACGTTTATACATCTGTTCATATTGAAGAATATGAGTCTGAGTCTCGTGATACGAAGCTAGGGCCAGAAGAAATCACTCGTGATATTCCAAACGTCGGAGAAGAAGCGCTACGCAACTTAGACGATCGCGGAATTATTCGTATCGGTGCAGAAGTGCGCGATGGCGATATTCTTGTTGGGAAAGTCACTCCAAAAGGTGTAACAGAGCTAACAGCGGAAGAGCGGTTACTACATGCGATTTTCGGTGAAAAAGCTCGTGAAGTACGTGATACTTCATTACGTGTTCCTCATGGTGCTGGCGGAATCATCCTAGATGTAAAAGTGTTTAACCGCGAAGATGGAGACGAATTACCACCTGGTGTTAACCAGTTAGTTCGTGCGTATATCGTGCAAAAACGTAAAATCTCTGTTGGGGATAAAATGGCTGGTCGTCATGGTAACAAAGGGGTTATTTCCCGAATCTTACCGGAAGAAGATATGCCATTCCTTCCAGATGGTACACCAGTTGATGTCATGTTAAATCCACTTGGGGTTCCTTCACGTATGAATATCGGGCAAGTATTAGAGCTTCACTTAGGTATGGCTTCTCGTACTCTTGGTATTCACATGGCTTCTCCTGTATTTGACGGGGCGAATGAAGCAGACGTTTGGGAAACGATGGAAGAAGCTGGTATGGACCGTGATGGTAAAACAATTTTATACGATGGTCGCTCAGGTGAACCATTTGATAACCGTGTATCCGTAGGAATCATGTACATGATTAAACTTGCGCACATGGTCGATGATAAACTTCATGCTCGTTCAACAGGACCTTATTCCCTAGTTACGCAACAACCTCTTGGAGGGAAAGCGCAATTCGGTGGACAACGTTTTGGTGAGATGGAGGTATGGGCACTTGAAGCATATGGTGCTGCCTATACATTGCAAGAAATCTTAACCGTTAAATCCGATGATGTCGTGGGACGTGTGAAAACATACGAAGCGATTGTTAAAGGAGAAAGTGTTCCAGAACCTGGAGTTCCTGAATCATTCAAAGTATTGATTAAAGAGCTTCAAAGTTTAGGGATGGACGTTAAAATGCTAACGATTAACGACGAAGAAATCGAACTACGTGATTTAGACGAAGAAGATGATCTTCAACCAGTCGATGCGTTAAATATTTTACCGGCGAATGAAGAGCCAGTTGGTACTGTTGAATAAATTAGTGCTTTCAAAAGGAAGTCTAACGAGACTAAAGACTAAGGGAGGTAGGCTCCTTGATAGACGTTAATAATTTTGAATACATGAAAATCGGTTTAGCTTCACCAGACAAGATTCGTTCATGGTCTTACGGGGAAGTAAAAAAGCCAGAAACAATCAATTATCGTACGTTAAAACCAGAAAAAGATGGTTTATTCTGTGAGCGTATTTTCGGACCTACAAAAGACTGGGAATGTCACTGTGGGAAATACAAACGCGTTCGTTATAAAGGCGTTGTTTGTGATCGTTGTGGAGTAGAAGTAACACGTGCAAAAGTTCGTCGTGAGCGTATGGGGCATATCGAACTTGCTGCACCTGTTTCACACATTTGGTATTTCAAAGGAATTCCAAGCCGTATGGGACTTATCTTAGATATGTCCCCACGTTCTTTGGAAGAAGTCATCTACTTTGCATCGTATGTAGTAGTAGATCCTGCGGATACCCCTTTAGAGAAAAAACAACTATTGTCTGAAAAAGAATATCGTGCGTACCGTGAAAAGTTCGGCACGAAATTCTATGCAGCAATGGGTGCAGAAGCGATTAAACGCTTATTGCAAGAAATTGATCTAGAGAAAGAAACAGATACATTAAAAGAAGAATTGAAAACTGCTCAAGGACAACGCCGTACTCGTGCAATCAAACGTCTTGAAGTAGTCGAATCATTCCGTAACTCTGGTAACAAGCCAGATTGGATGATTTTAGATGTTCTTCCGGTTATCCCGCCAGAACTTCGTCCAATGGTGCAATTAGATGGTGGACGTTTCGCTACTTCTGACTTGAACGATTTATATCGTCGAGTAATTAACCGTAATAACCGTTTAAAACGTTTATTAGACCTTGGTGCACCAAGCATCATCGTTCAAAACGAAAAACGTATGTTACAAGAAGCTGTAGATGCGTTGATTGATAATGGTCGTCGTGGCCGTCCAGTTACTGGTCCAGGTAACCGTCCATTAAAATCACTTTCTCATATGTTAAAAGGGAAACAAGGTCGTTTCCGTCAAAACTTACTTGGAAAACGTGTTGACTACTCTGGTCGTTCCGTAATCGTAGTAGGACCAAATTTAAAAATGTACCAATGTGGATTACCAAAAGAGATGGCGATCGAACTATTTAAACCTTTCGTAATGAAAGAATTAGTAGAACGTGGTCTAGCTCATAATATTAAGAGTGCAAAACGTAAAATTGAACGCATGCATTCCGAAGTATGGGACGTATTAGAAGACGTTATTAAGGAGCATCCGGTTTTATTAAACCGTGCACCAACGCTTCACCGTCTTGGTATTCAAGCATTCGAACCAATTTTAGTAGAAGGTCGTGCAATTCGTCTTCATCCACTAGTATGTACAGCTTATAACGCTGACTTTGATGGTGACCAAATGGCGGTTCACGTTCCTCTATCTGCTGAAGCGCAAGCGGAAGCTCGTTTACTTATGTTAGCAGCGCAAAACATTTTGAACCCGAAAGATGGTAAACCAGTCGTAACACCATCTCAAGATATGGTATTAGGAAACTATTACTTAACACTTGAGCGTAAAGGTGCTACTGGCGAAGGGGCAACATTCTACGGTCCAAATGAAGTGTTAATTGCCTACCAAAATGGTCATGTGCATTTACACACTCGTATTGCGATTGCCGCTCATTCCTTAAAGAACCCAACGTTCACCGAAGAGCAAAACAAAATGTTGTTATTAACAACTGTAGGTAAAGTAATCTTCAACGAAATCTTACCTGAATCGTTCCCATATATTAATGAGCCGACAGATAAGAACTTACAAGAAGAAACTCCTGCTAGATATTTTGTTCCAACAAACACAGATGTGAAAAAACATTTTGCTGAAATGGAACTTGTATCACCATTTAAAAAGAAAATCCTTGGAAATATCATTGCGGAAGTATTTAAACGTTTCCATATTACAGAAACATCTAAAATGC
This sequence comes from Paenisporosarcina cavernae, assembly GCF_003595195.1. Lineage (GTDB taxonomy): Bacteria > Bacillota > Bacilli > Bacillales_A > Planococcaceae > Paenisporosarcina > Paenisporosarcina cavernae. The sequence goes on along the minus strand of NZ_CP032418.1, from coordinate 2,409,816 downwards.
TTGACCGTATGAAAAACCTTGGATTTAAGTACTCGACAAAAGCTGGTATCACAATTGGTATCTCCGATATCGTGGTATTACCAGATAAAGGGGAAGTCTTAGAAGAAGCGCAAGACAAAGTAGATAAAGTGATGAAACAATTCCGTCGTGGATTGATCACAGAAGAAGAACGTTATGATCGTGTTATTTCTTACTGGTCACAAGCGAAGGATGTTATTCAAGAAAAACTAATGAAATCACTAGATAATCTGAATCCAATCTTCATGATGAGTGATTCAGGTGTCCGTGGTAACGCATCGAACTTTACGCAGCTTGCTGGTATGCGTGGTCTAATGGCCAACCCGGCTGGTCGTATCATCGAGTTACCGATTAAATCTTCCTTCCGTGAAGGTTTAACGGTTCTAGAATATTTCATCTCAACACATGGTGCTCGTAAAGGTCTTGCCGATACAGCACTGAAAACAGCTGACTCAGGTTACTTAACTCGTCGTCTAGTTGACGTAGCACAAGACGTAATCGTACGTGAAGATGATTGTGGAACGGACCGTGGTCTAATTATTGGATCATTAATGGACGGAACAGAAGTTATCGAAGCGTTTGAAGAACGTATTGTCGGTCGTCACTCTCGTAAAACGATTTATCACCCTGAAACGAATGACGTCATTTTAGAAAAAGACGGCTTAATTACAGAAGATATTGCGCGACTTATTTTAGAAGCTGGTATCCAAGAATTATCCATTCGTTCAGCGTTTACATGTAACACAAAACACGGAGTATGTAAGAAATGTTATGGTATCAACTTAGCAACTGGTGAAAACGTAGAAGTTGGGGAAGCGGTTGGAATTATCGCAGCTCAATCAATCGGTGAGCCAGGAACTCAGTTAACGATGCGTACATTCCATACTGGTGGGGTTGCAGGGGATGATATTACACAAGGTCTTCCTCGTATCCAAGAGATTTTCGAAGCGCGTAACCCGAAAGGGCAAGCGGTTATTTCTGAAATCACTGGTGTCGTAACTCAAATTGACGAAATCCGTGAAGGTCAAAAAGAAATTACCATCCAAGGTGACGTAGAAACTCGTAAATACTTGTCTCCATATAATGGTCGTCTGAAAGTGCAACTGGATGACACAATTAGCCGTGGTCAAGTATTAACGGAAGGTTCGATTGATCCGAAGGAATTATTAAAAGTCAAAGACGTATCAACTGTTCAAGAATATTTATTAAAAGAAGTGCAAAAAGTTTACCGTATGCAAGGGGTAGAAATTGGTGACAAACATATCGAAGTAATGGTTCGCCAAATGCTTCGTAAAGTTCGTGTCATTGAAGCTGGTGAAACGGAATTACTTCCTGGATCACTTCTTGATATTCACCAATTCGCTGATGCTAATAAAGAAGCTGTATTGAGTGGTAAGATCCCGGCAACTGCTCGTCCAGTTATCTTAGGTATTACAAAAGCATCTCTTGAAACAGAATCATTCTTGTCTGCTGCGTCCTTCCAAGAAACGACTCGTGTCCTAACAGATGCGGCGATCAAAGGAAAACGCGATGAACTTCTAGGTTTGAAAGAAAACGTTATTATTGGAAAACTTGTTCCAGCTGGAACTGGTATGCAACGTTACCGTCAGATTCAAATGGTGGAAGAGCCAAAAGAAACCGTAGAAGTAGCAGTAACTGCTGAATAACGAAACGAGATGCCGGAGGAGGAGAATTTCCTCCGGCTATCTTTTTTGTGTATCGAATCAGAACTTGATCCAATATACGAATACGTGTTGACAGCATAAACGTAGGATGATAATATATTTAAGGTTGATAGTTATAAGGTCTGGCTCTTTGGAGGATATGAAAGTGTCTTATGAAAAAGTCTTTCAGGCGAATAAAACCATCATCGGTACGAAGCAAACAGTAAAGGCAATACCTAAAAACCTAGTGAAAGAAATTTTTGTAGCCCTCGATGCAGATGATCGTGTCATTCAACCAGCGATTCAGACAGCAAAAGAGCACAAAGTGAAGATTACCTTCGTGGAGTCAAAAAAAGAGCTAGGGAAAGCGGTCGGATTATCCGTCGCGGCAGCAGTCGTTGCTTTAGCTGTGTAACAGTTTTTGTGTGGTTGTCACACAAAGGCTTTGTTTTTTACCTAAAAATGAACCACCTGGATGTGTGGTATTACTAGAGAGTAAAAGAAGGGAGGAAAAATCGATGCCTACAATTAACCAATTGGTACGTAAGCCTCGTAAATCCAAGACTGTAAAGTCAAGCTCACCAGCGTTAAACAAAGGATACAACAGCGCTAAAAAGAAATTAACTGACGTTAATTCTCCTCAAAAACGTGGAGTTTGTACTCGTGTTGGTACAATGACGCCGAAAAAACCGAACTCCGCACTTCGTAAATATGCGCGTGTTCGTTTAACTAACCTTATTGAGGTTAATGCGTATATCCCGGGCGAAGGTCACAACCTTCAAGAGCATAGTGTTGTTCTTATCCGTGGAGGACGTGTAAAAGATTTACCAGGGGTACGTTATCACATCGTACGTGGTGCTCTTGATACAGCTGCAGTTAATGGTCGTATGCAAAGCCGTTCATTATACGGTACAAAACGCCCGAAAGAAAAGAAAAACTAATTACATTTATTCTATAGATTTTATCGAAAGGAGGAAAACACATGCCTCGTAAAGGTCCTGTTTCCAAACGTGACGTGTTACCAGATCCGATGTATAACTCGAAACTAGTAACTCGCTTAATTAACAAAATGATGGTAGATGGTAAAAGAGGTACTTCTCAAAAAATTCTTTATGGAGCGTTTGAACTTGTTCAAGAACGTTCTGGTAAAGAGCCATTGGAAGTATTCGAAGCTGCTCTAAACAACGTAATGCCTGTACTTGAAGTACGTGCTCGTCGTGTAGGTGGTTCTAACTATCAAGTACCAGTTGAGGTTCGTCCTGAACGTCGTTCAACTTTAGGTCTTCGTTACCTAGTGAACTATGCTCGTCTTCGTGGAGAAAAAACGATGGAAGAGCGTTTAGCTAATGAAATTCTTGACGCTTCTAACAACACAGGTGCTTCTGTGAAAAAACGTGAAGATATGCACAAAATGGCGGAAGCAAACAAAGCATTCGCTCACTACCGTTGGTAGGATTTTTCATCAACTAATCACACAAATTCGAGATGGAAGGAGAAATACAACATGGCAAGAGAGTTCTCCTTAGAGAATACACGTAATATCGGAATCATGGCTCATATCGATGCTGGTAAAACAACAACGACTGAGCGTATCCTTTACTACACTGGCCGTATCCACAAAATTGGAGAAACGCACGAAGGTGCTTCTCAAATGGACTGGATGGAGCAAGAGCAAGAGCGTGGAATCACGATTACTTCAGCTGCAACAACTGCTGCTTGGAAAGGTCACCGCGTAAACATCATCGACACTCCTGGACACGTAGACTTCACTGTTGAAGTTGAACGTTCACTACGTGTACTTGATGGTGCAGTAGCTGTACTAGATGCACAATCTGGTGTTGAGCCTCAAACTGAAACAGTTTGGCGTCAAGCAACAACTTATGGTGTACCTCGTATCGTATTCGTAAACAAGATGGACAAAATCGGTGCTGACTTCCTATATTCTGTAGGAACAATCACAGACCGTCTTCAAGCGAATGCACATCCAATCCAATTACCAATTGGTGCGGAAGATGATTTCGAAGCAATCATTGACTTAGTGGAAATGAACGCAATTTTCTACGGTAACGATGAAGGAACTGACATCCAAGTGAGAGAAATTCCATCTGAACACGTAGAATTAGCGAACGAATACCGCGAAAAACTAGTAGAAGCAGTTGCTGAACTAGACGAAGAGTTAATGGAGAAATACCTTGGTGGAGAAGAAATCACAAAAGAAGAACTTAAAAATGCGATCCGTAAAGGAACAATTAATGTTGAGTTCTTCCCAGTAGTATGTGGTACTGCTTTCAAAAACAAAGGTGTTCAATTAATGTTGGATGCGGTAATTGATTACCTTCCAGCTCCAACTGATGTACCTCCAATGACAGGAACGCTTCCTGATTCAGAAGAAGAAGTTTTACGTAAACCTTCAGATTCAGAGCCATTCTCTGCATTAGCTTTCAAAGTAATGACAGATCCTTACGTTGGTAAATTAACATTCTTCCGTGTTTACTCTGGTGTTCTTTCATCGGGTTCATACGTACAAAACTCTACAAAGGGTAAACGTGAGCGTGTAGGACGTATCCTACAAATGCACGCTAACTCTCGTGAAGAGATTGCACAAGTATACGCTGGGGATATCGCTGCAGCAGTAGGTCTTAAAGATACTACTACGGGTGATACACTATGTGACGAAAAGAGCTTAGTTATCTTAGAGTCTATGGAATTCCCAGAGCCAGTTATTTCTCTATCTGTTGAGCCGAAGTCAAAAGCTGACCAAGATAAAATGGGTCAAGCTTTACAAAAACTTCAAGAGGAAGATCCTACTTTCCGCGCTCATACAGACCAAGAAACTGGACAAGTAATCATCGCTGGTATGGGTGAACTTCACCTTGATATCATCGTTGACCGTATGCGTCGTGAGTTCAAAGTTGAAGCTAACGTAGGTGCTCCTCAGGTATCTTACCGTGAGACATTCCGTAGCTCAGCTCAAGTTGAAGGTAAATTCGTTCGCCAATCTGGTGGTCGTGGTCAATTCGGACACGTTTGGATTGAATTCTCTCCAAACGAAGAAGGAAAAGGCTTCGAATTCGAAAACGGTATCGTTGGTGGGGTAGTACCTCGTGAATACGTACCAGCTGTTGAAGCAGGTCTTCGTGACTCGTTAAACAATGGTGTAATCGCAGGATATCCACTAATCGACATCAAAGCTCGTCTATTTGACGGTTCTTACCATGATGTTGACTCCAACGAGATGGCGTTTAAAATTGCTGCATCAATGGCTCTTAAAAACGCAATTTCGAAATGTAATCCAGTTCTACTTGAACCAATCATGCGCGTAGAAGTTGTAATCCCAGAAGAATATCTTGGAGATATCATGGGAGACATTACTTCTCGTCGTGGACGTGTAGAAGGTATGGACGCTCGCGGTAACGCACAAGTTGTTCGTGCGATGGTACCTCTTGCAGAAATGTTTGGTTATGCAACTTCATTGCGTTCTAACACGCAAGGTCGTGGAGTATTCTCTATGCACTTCGATCACTATGAAGAAGTACCAAAATCTATTTCTGAAGAAATCATCAAAAAAAATAAAGGTCAATAATTGATATTTGACTTTTCTTTCGATATAACTATCATGTAAGCTATGGGTGATGGGAGATTTTTCTCCCGTTACTTGTAACATAAATACTAAATTATAAAATTTTGAGGAGGATTTCTCTAATGGGTAAAGCTAAATTTGATCGTTCCAAAACACATGCTAACATTGGTACTATCGGTCACGTTGACCATGGTAAAACAACTTTAACTGCTGCTATCGCAACAGTTTTATCGAAACGTCTTGGTGGGGAAGCTCGCTCTTACGACCAAATCGATAACGCTCCAGAAGAAAAAGAACGTGGAATCACTATCAACACTTCTCACGTTGAATATGAAACTGAAACTCGTCACTACGCACACGTTGACTGCCCAGGACATGCTGACTATGTTAAAAACATGATCACTGGTGCTGCTCAAATGGACGGCGGGATCTTAGTAGTATCTGCTGCTGACGGCCCAATGCCTCAAACTCGTGAGCACATCCTTCTTTCTCGTCAAGTAGGTGTTCCTTACCTAGTAGTATTCATGAACAAATGTGATATGGTTGACGACGAAGAATTATTAGAATTAGTTGAAATGGAAATCCGTGACTTATTATCTGAGTACGACTTCCCTGGCGACGACATTCCAGTAATCAAAGGTTCTGCTCTTAAAGCTCTTGAAGGAGAGCCTGAGTGGGAAGAAAAAGTTGTTGAATTAATGAACGCTGTTGATGAGTACATCCCAACTCCAGAACGTCAAACTGACAAACCATTCATGATGCCTGTAGAGGACGTTTTCTCTATCACAGGTCGTGGTACAGTTGCTACTGGTCGTGTTGAGCGTGGACAAGTTAAAGTTGGTGACGTTGTAGACATCATCGGTATCGTTGAAGAAGCGAAGCAAACTACTGTAACTGGAGTAGAAATGTTCCGTAAACTTCTTGACTATGCTGAAGCTGGAGACAACATCGGTGCACTTCTTCGTGGTGTTGCTCGTGAAGATATCCAACGTGGACAAGTACTTGCTAAGCCAGGTACAATCACTCCACACACTGAGTTCAAAGCTGAAGTTTATGTATTATCAAAAGAAGAGGGTGGACGTCACACTCCATTCTTCTCAAACTACCGTCCTCAGTTCTACTTCCGTACAACTGACGTAACTGGTGTTTGTAACTTACCTGAAGGTGTAGAAATGGTTATGCCTGGAGACAACATCGAAATGACTGTTTCTCTAATCGCTCCAATCGCACTTGAAGAAGGTACTAAGTTCTCTATCCGTGAGGGTGGACGTACTGTTGGTGCTGGTGTAGTTGCTACTATCACTAAGTAATTAACGTATATAAAAGGTCTTGCTAGGTTTTCCTGGCAAGACCTTTTTTTATGGAAATTTTATAATTATAGAACGGCTTTATTTGGGGAATAATCAATTGTTTAAACGGGAGAATCGATAGTCCGAGCCAAAGAATCGATCTTCCGAGCCAAAGAATCGATCGTCCTAGCCGGAGAATCGATCGTTCGAACACGAAAATCAATCGTCCAAACGGGAGAATCAATCGTCCACACCGAAGAATCGATCGCCCGAACACGAGAATCGATCGCCTTTGCAAGAGAATCAATCGTCCACGTCGATGAATTAATAACCGAGATCGATTCTCCATCACTTTTTGACTTTCTTCTATATAAAAGACATTCTATTCAAAACTATCTCCTCATAAATTATCTCATTTATTTGAATTTACTTTCTTTGTGCGAAGCTGTTGACACTTATTCCGCGTACTTGTTATGATACATTCTATCGTTTATTAAGCTAACACATTAGCGGACTAAAGTATTTTATAAAAGATTGGAGATAAGAATTATGTTTAATGCGGTTGTCGTGGCGGTTCTCGTCATGTTGGTATTGAGTTTACTTCGTACAAATGTAGTAATTGCACTTGTTATTGGTGCGATTACTGGAGGATTAAGTAGCGGTTTATCTATGTCGGATACAGTTGCAGCGTTTACGGATGGATTAGGTAATGGCGCGTCCATTGCGCTTAGCTATGCATTATTAGGAGGATTTGCGGTAGCGATTGCTCGAACAGGCTTACCAGAGCTTTTGGTTAGCTGGGTGTTAAAAGTTATCCGGAAGGACGGAGAGAGTGAACGGAGAGGATTTGCAAAAGCATTAATTATATTTATTTTATTGACGATGTCAATTCTATCTCAGAATCTCATTCCGATTCACATTGCGTTTATTCCATTACTAGTCCCACCGATCTTGCACTTATTAAATTTATTAAAAGTGGATCGCCGTCTTATTGCATCCGTTATTACATTTGGTTTAACTGCACCATATATTTTATTGCCAGTTGGATTTGGAGCGATCTTCCACGAGATTATTGCGACACAAATGGAGACGGCTGGATTAGCAGTTGACTTAGATCAAATTCCAATGGCAATGATAATTCCTGTTGCTGGTATGGTTATCGGTTTAATCATTGCAGTGTTTGTGACATATCGAAAAGAAAGAACATATGAGGATGTGGAGCTTGCTTCTTTAAATGAAGTGACACTCCCTGCACGAAACATTGTGTTTACTGTTTTATCATTAGTTGTTTCGCTGGTAGCTCAGCTTTCTACAGATTCGATGATTATTGGAGCGCTAGCTGGAATAGTCGTGCTCGCAATAACAGGGGCAATGAAATGGAAGCAATCAGATGAAGTGTTAACCGAAGGCATGAAGTTGATGGCGTTTATCGGTTTTGTCATGATTGCAGCAAATGGTTTTGCGAATGTATTACAAGTGAGCGGAGATATTGAATCGTTAGTTCAAAGCTCTGCTGATCTGTTTAATGGAAGTAAAGGCTTAGCTGCTTTCATGATGCTAGCAGTTGGACTCTTAATTACAATGGGAATCGGTTCTTCCTTTGCAACGATTCCGATCATCGCTACCATTTTCGTTCCGCTTGCAATGGAATTTGGTTTTGGTACGATGGCGATCATTGCATTAATCGGTACAGCAGGAGCTCTTGGAGATGCAGGGTCACCAGCGTCTGATAGTACGCTCGGTCCAACTGCTGGGTTAAATGTAGATGGACAACACAATCACATTTGGGATACTGTGGTGCCAACATTCATTCACTACAACATTCCGTTGCTGATATTTGGATGGATCGCGGTCATGATTTTATAGGAAATAAAAGATGAAAAAGCTAGAAAAACAAAATCCATAAACTTAATCATCTTAATGAAAAAGAATTTCGCGAAACCACTTGCGAAATTCTTTTAGATTCTGTATAATGTTGAATGTTGGTCTTTGACTGCGATGAAGCGAGAGGTTACCGACACACCCGGCCGCTTTGCCATGGCGGGGTGAGAGGAAAATTTTCGTGGAGAATGTCTAGTAAATAGGCGAAAAGGAGGGAAAATAATGGCAAAGCAAAAAATTCGTATCCGTTTGAAAGCGTATGATCACCGAATTCTTGATCAATCAGCTGAAAAAATTGTGGAAACTGCGAAACGTTCAGGTGCAAGTGTATCAGGTCCGATTCCACTTCCAACTGAGAAGTCTGTGTACACAATTCTTCGTGCGGTTCACAAGTATAAAGATTCTCGTGAACAATTCGAAATGCGTACGCATAAACGTCTGATCGATATCGTTAACCCAACACCACAAACTGTTGATGCGTTAATGAAGCTTGACTTACCATCTGGCGTTGATATTGAAATCAAACTTTAATGGTAAACGAACATAGAACAAAACTAACAAATACTGTAGGAGGTGTGACGAAATGACCAAAGGAATCTTAGGTAGAAAAATCGGTATGACGCAAGTATTTGCTGAGAACGGTGACTTAATCCCTGTAACTGTAATTGAAGCTGCTCCAAACGTAGTTCTTCAAAAGAAAACAGTTGATACAGACGGCTATGATGCGATCCAGTTAGGTTTTGAAGATAAGCGTGAGAAGCTTTCGAACAAACCAGCTAAAGGACACGTAGCAAAAGCTAGCACTGCTCCTAAGCGCTTCATCCGCGAATTCCGCGACATGAGCTTAGCTGATTACGAAGTTGGTCAAGAAGTCAAAGTTGAATTATTCGCAGAAGGCGATGTAGTAGATGTAACAGGTGTGACAAAAGGTAAAGGTTTCCAAGGTGTTATTAAACGCCACGGACAATCTCGCGGACCTATGGCTCACGGATCTCGTTACCACCGTCGTCCTGGTTCAATGGGGCCTGTTGCTCCGAACCGCGTATTCAAACAAAAGAAATTACCTGGTCAAATGGGTGGAAATCAAGTAACGATCCAAAACTTAAACATTGTTAAAGTTGATGTGGAACGTAACTTGCTACTTGTTAAAGGTAATGTTCCTGGTTCTCGTAAATCATTAGTTGTTGTTAAAACAGCTATTAAAGGAAACGAATAATCAAAGAAAGGAGGAAACAGGAATGCCAAAGGTATCTTTATTCAATCAAACAGGTGCTTCTGTTGGTGAAATCGAATTAAGCGATGCTATTTTCGGTATTGAGCCAAACAGTTCTGTTTTATTTGACGCAGTAATCGCACAACGTGCTTCTCTACGTCAAGGTAATCATAAAGTAAAAAACCGTTCTGAAGTTGCTGGTGGTGGTCGTAAGCCATGGCGTCAAAAAGGAACTGGTCGTGCACGTCAAGGATCTATCCGCTCTCCACAATGGCGTGGTGGTGGTGTAGTATTCGGTCCAGTACCTCGTAGCTACAGCTACAAACTACCGAAGAAAGTTCGTCGTTTAGCTCTACGTTCTGCTCTATCTGCGAAAGTATTAGAAGAGAACTTTGTAGTAGTAGAAGGATTAACTTTTGATGCACCAAAAACAAAAGACTTCAAAAAATTGCTTGCTGACTTCTCAATCGAGAAAAAAGCATTGTTCGTTACAGCTGATCTAGATGAAAACGTAGCATTATCTGCTCGTAACATCCCTGGAATCTCTGTTGTAACTGCAACAGGCATTAATGTTTTAGATTTACTTGGTCACGACAAAGTTGTCGTAACGAAGTCTGCAGTAGAAAAAATCGAGGAGGTGCTTGGATAATGGAAGCACGTGACATCATCAAACGTCCGGTCATTACCGAGCGTTCTTCTGAAATCATGGACGAGAAAAAGTACACTTTCTTAGTGGACACTCGTGCAAACAAAACACAAGTAAAACACGCTATTGAAGAGATCTTTGATGTGAAAGTGGAGAAAGTAAACATCATGAACTACAAAGGGAAATTCAAACGTGTTGGTAAATTTGGCGGATTCACAAACAAACGTCGTAAAGCGATTGTTAAATTAACTGCTGAAAGCAAAGACATCGAATTATTCTAAGTCGAAATAAATGAAACTAACGAGAAATTAGAAGGAGGGAAAAAACATGGCGATTAAAAAGTACAAACCTACCTCCAATGGTCGACGTAACATGACGGCATCTGATTTCGCTGAAATCACAACAAACAAGCCTGAGAAATCATTGCTTGAGCCGATCAAACGTAAAGGCGGCCGTAATAACCAAGGTAAGTTAACTGTTCGTCATCATGGTGGCGGCCATAAGCGTCAATACCGTGTCATCGACTTCAAACGTATTAAAGATGGCATTCCAGGACGCGTTGCTACTATTGAGTATGATCCAAACCGCTCTGCGAATATCGCATTGATTAACTACGTAGATGGTGAAAAACGTTACATCTTAGCACCAAAAGGATTAGAAGTAGGAATGACAATCATGTCAGGTCCAGAAGCAGATATCAAAGTAGGTAACACATTACCGCTTAACAATATCCCAATGGGTTCTACAATCCACAACATCGAAACAAAACCAGGAAAAGGTGGACAATTAGTCCGTTCAGCAGGAACTTCTGCTCAAGTACTTGGTAAAGAAGATAAATATGTAATTATTCGTCTTCAATCTGGTGAGGTTCGTATGATTCTTGGAACTTGCCGCGCTACAATTGGTCAAGTTGGTAACGAACAACACGAATTGATCAACATCGGTAAAGCAGGACGTAACCGTTGGAAAGGTAAACGCCCAACAGTACGTGGATCTGTAATGAACCCGAACGATCACCCACACGGTGGTGGTGAAGGACGTTCTCCAATCGGACGTAAATCACCTATGACTCCTTGGGGTAAACCAGCTCTTGGATACAAAACTCGTAAGAAGAAAAACAAATCCGACAAACTTATCATTCGTCGTCGTAAAAAATAATGTGATTTCCCTGCGGTTCAACAAACGAGCCGTAGTGAGGTCGCTGAGGGAGGTTCCAAAATGGGTCGTAGCTTGAAAAAAGGACCTTTTGTTGATGACCATCTTATGAAGAAGGTTGAAGCACAAAAGGATTCTGAGAAAAAACAAGTGATCAAAACTTGGTCTCGCCGTTCAACAATTTTCCCGACTTTTATCGGAATGACAATTGCAGTATATGACGGACGTAAACACGTTCCTGTATACGTAACTGAAGATATGGTAGGGCACAAATTAGGCGAATTCGCACCAACTCGTGCGTACAAAGGCCACGGTGCTGACGATAAGAAAACAAGACGCTAATTGAGAGGAGGATTATCCTAATGCAAGCTAAAGCTATCGCTAGAACAGTGCGTATTGCTCCTCGTAAAGTACGATTAGTCGTTGATTTGATCCGAGGTAAGCAAGTAGGTGAGGCAGTTGCGATTTTAAATCACACGCCAAGAGCAGCTTCTCCAATTCTTGAGAAGGTATTAAAATCTGCTGTTGCCAACGCTGAGCACAATTATGATATGGATATTAATAATTTAGTTATTTCGGAAGTTTTTGTTGACGAAGGTCCAACATTAAAACGTTTCCGTCCACGTGCACAAGGTCGTGCAAGTGCTATCAACAAACGCACTAGCCACATTACGTTAGTGGTATCTGAGAAGAAGGAGGGATAATTCGTGGGTCAAAAAGTACATCCAATAGGATTACGTATCGGCGTTATTCGTGACTGGGAGTCAAAATGGTACGCAGAAAAAGACTATGCAACTCTACTTCACGAAGACTTGAAAATCCGTAGCTACATCGAAACTCGCTTGAAAGATGCTTCTGTATCTAAAGTAGAAATCGAACGTGCTGCAAACCGTGTAAACATTACAATTCACACTGCGAAACCAGGAATGGTAATCGGTAAAGGTGGTACTGAAGTCGAAGCACTTCGTAAAAACCTAAACGATACTACTGGCAAGCGTGTACACATCAACATCGTTGAAATCAAACGTGCTGATCTTGATGCGAAATTAGTAGCGGAAAACATTGCTCGTCAATTAGAAAACCGCGTATCTTTCCGTCGTGCACAAAAACAATCGATCCAACGTACTATGCGTGCAGGAGCGAAAGGTATCAAAACTCAAGTATCTGGACGTCTAGGCGGCGCTGACATCGCGCGTGCTGAACACTATAGCGAAGGAACTGTACCACTTCATACTCTACGTGCTGACATTGATTATGCACACGCAGAAGCTGACACTACTTATGGTAAGTTAGGCGTTAAAGTATGGATCTACCGTGGAGAAGTCCTTCCAGTGAAGAAGAACTCTGAGGAAGGAGGCAACTAATATGTTAATGCCTAAACGCGTTAAATATCGTCGCGAACACCGCGGAAAAATGCGTGGAGAAGCGAAAGGCGGTAAAGAAGTAACTTTTGGTGAATGGGGCTTACAAGCAACTGAAGCTAGTTGGATTACGAACCGTCAAATCGAGTCTGCTCGTATCGCGATGACACGTTACATGAAACGTGGCGGTAAAGTATGGATTAAAATTTTCCCACATAAGCCTTACACAAAGAAGCCTCTTGAGGTTCGAATGGGTTCCGGTAAAGGTTCACCTGAAGGCTGGGTTGCAGTAGTTAAACCAGGAAAGATCATGTTCGAAATCGCTGGTGTATCCGAAGAGGTTGCACGTGAAGCACTTCGTCTTGCATCACATAAACTTCCTGTGAAATGTAAAATCGTAAAACGTGAAGAAATTGGTGGTGAATCTAATGAAAGCTAATGAAATCCGTGACCTTACCACTGCAGAGATCGAACAAAAAGTGAAATCACTGAAAGAAGAGCTTTTCAACCTTCGCTTCCAATTGGCGACTGGTCAATTAGAGAACACAGCACGCATTCGTGAAGTGCGCAAAGCAATTGCACGTATGAAAACTGTGATTCGTGAAAGAGAAATCAGTGCAAATAACTGATAAAGGAGGTCTCCTGGCATGACTGAGCGTAATCAACGCAAAGTATACACTGGCCGTGTAGTTTCAGACAAAATGGATAAAACAATCACTGTTATGGTTGAAACTTACAAAAAGCACAAGCTTTACGGTAAACGTGTAAAATACTCGAAAAAGTTTAAAGCGCATGACGAACAAAACGAAGCAAAAACTGGTGACGTAGTTCGCATCATGGAAACTCGCCCATTATCTGCTACAAAACGTTTCCGTCTAGTGGAAGTTGTAGAAAAAGCAGTTATTATTTAAATAAAAACGGTTCGGAATAGACCAAATTCCGAAGGGAGGTTACCTTAGTGATCCAACAAGAGAGTCGTATGAAAGTTGCTGACAACTCAGGTGCACGTGAAGTTTTAACCATTAAAGTACTTGGTGGTTCTGGTCGTAAAACGGCGAATATCGGAGATATCGTTGTTTGTACCGTTAAGAAAGCAACACCAGGTGGCGTTGTCAAGAAGGGTGACGTCGTTAAAGCTGTAATCGTTCGTACTAAAAGTGGAGTTCGTCGTAAAGACGGTACTTATATCAAGTTTGATGAAAACGCATGCGTTATTATCCGCGATGATAAAGGACCGCGTGGAACTCGTATTTTCGGACCAGTTGCACGTGAACTACGTGACAGCAATTTCATGAAAATCGTTTCATTAGCTCCAGAAGTTCTTTAATTATTAGGAAAGTGCCAATCAAGGAGGTGCGACAGAATGCATGTTAAAAAAGGCGATAAAGTTATGGTGATCTCTGGAAAAGAGAAAGGCAAAACAGGTACAATTCTTGCTTCTTTTCCTAAAAAAGATCGTGTGCTTGTAGAGGGTATTAATATCGTGAAGAAGCATATGAAACCTAACCAAGCAAATCCGCAAGGCGGAATTGTGAGCCAAGAGGCATCAATTCACGTTTCGAACGTTATGTTAATCGACCCTAAATCAGGCGAGCCGACTCGCGTAGGTTATAAAGTGGAAGATGGCAAAAAGGTTCGTGTTGCAAAAAAATCTGGTGAACAATTAGATAAATAAGTAAATGAAGAAGGGAGGTACAATCATGGCCCGCCTAAAAGATAAATTTGTTAGCGAAGTTTCTCCTGCTCTTATGAGCAAGTTTGAATATACATCAGTTATGCAAGTGCCTAAAGTTGAAAAGATCGTTATCAACATGGGTGTTGGTGATGCAGTACAAAATACAAAATCACTTGATGCAGCTGTTGAAGAATTAACTACAATCACTGGTCAAAAACCAGTTATCACAAAAGCGAAAAAATCCATCGCTGGTTTCCGTCTTCGTGAAGGTATGCCAATTGGTGCGAAAGTAACATTACGCGGAGAGCGTATGTATGAATTCTTGGACAAATTAATTGCAATCGCATTACCACGTGTACGTGACTTCCGCGGTGTTTCTAAAAAAGCATTCGACGGTCGCGGTAACTACACATTAGGTGTGAAAGAACAATTAATCTTCCCTGAAATCGACTACGATAAAGTTTCTAAAGTACGCGGTATGGACATCGTAATTGTAACAACTGCGAACTCTGATGAAGAAGCTCGTGAGTTATTAACACAATTCGGAATGCCGTTCCAAAAGTAAAAATAAGGGAGGCGTAAACGTGGCTAAAAAATCTATGATCGCTAAACAAAAACGTACGCCAAAGTTTGAAGTACAAGCTTACACTCGTTGCGAGCGTTGTGGTCGTCCACATTCAGTAATTCGTAAATTTAAACTTTGCCGTATTTGTTTCCGTGAGCTTGCTTACAAGGGACAAATTCCTGGCGTTAAAAAAGCCAGCTGGTAATCCCCTAATACTGGGAAGGAGGTTAATGTAATGACAATGTCAGATCCGATTGCAGATATGCTAACTCGTATTCGTAACGCGAACATGGTTCGTCACGAAAAGTTAGAAGTTCCTGCTTCAAACATGAAAAAAGAGATCGCTGAGATCTTAAAACGTGAAGGTTTTGTCCGTGATGTTGAATACGTTGAAGATAGCAAACAAGGTATCATTCGCATTTTCTTAAAATACGGTCAAAATAACGAGCGTGTTATCACTGGTTTAAAACGTATTTCCAAACCTGGTCTTCGTGTTTACGCGAAAACTAACGAGGTTCCTCGTGTATTGAACGGTCTTGGAATTGCTTTAGTGTCAACTTCACAAGGTCTATTAACTGATAAAGAAGCGCGTGCTAAACAAGTTGGCGGCGAAGTCGTAGCTTACGTTTGGTAATAAGCAACAAACGAATGGAGGTGCAACAGAATGTCTCGAGTAGGTAAAAAACCAATTGAGGTTCCTGCTGACGTAACTGTAACAGTTGGTTCAAACAACGAAGTTACTGTTAAAGGTCCAAAAGGCGAATTAACTCGTACTTTTAATGCAGATATTAAAATCGAACAAGAAGGCAACGTAATCACATTGGTTCGTCCTTCTGAATCAAAAGAACACCGCACAATTCACGGTACAACTCGTGCCTTACTTGCAAACATGGTTGAAGGTGTTTCAAAAGGTTTCGAACGTGGTCTTGAATTAGTCGGGGTTGGGTACCGTGCACAATTACAAGGGAAAAAGCTTGTATTGAACGTTGGGTATTCTCATCCAGTAGAATTTACACCTGAAGACGGCTTAGAAGTAGAAGTTCCTTCTAACACTAAGATCGTTATCAAAGGTATTAATAAAGAGCGTGTTGGAGCACTTGCTTCAAACATCCGTGACGTACGTCCTCCAGAGCCTTATAAAGGTAAAGGGATTCGTTATGAAGGCGAAGTTGTTCGTCGTAAAGAAGGTAAAACAGGTAAATAATGCTGCATAAGCATTAGAAAGGAGTGACCTCTGTGATTACGAAACAAGATAAAAATCAGGTTCGTAAGAAGCGTCATGCACGCGTTCGTTCTAAAATCACTGGTACTGCTGAGCGTCCACGCTTAAACGTATACCGTTCGAACAAACACTTGTATGCGCAATTAATCGACGATGTTGCTGGTACTACATTAGCAAGTGCAAACACTATGGAAAAAGATTTCGATGGTGCTGGAAATGTAGAAGCTGCAACTAAAATTGGTGAAGCAATCGCTAAACGTGCTGCGGAAAAGAACATCAAATCTGTTGTCTTCGACCGTGGTGGTTACTTATATCATGGCCGCGTGAAAGCTTTGGCTGAAGCAGCTCGCGAAAACGGCTTAGAATTTTAAGAAGAAGGAGGGACACATTTCATGCGTCGCATTGATCCAAACAAACTTGAACTTGAAGAACGCGTAGTTACGATTAACCGCGTAGCGAAAGTTGTAAAAGGTGGACGTCGTTTCCGTTTCACTGCTTTGGTTGTTGTTGGTGACAAGAATGGCCACGTAGGATTTGGTACTGGTAAAGCCCAAGAGGTTCCAGATGCAATCCGTAAAGCAGTAGAAGATGCGAAGAAAAACCTAATTGAAGTACCAATGGTTAAAGGTACTACACCTCACTTAGTAATCGGACGTTTCGGTGCTGGTGAAATCCTAGTAAAACCTGCTGCTCCAGGTACTGGAGTAATCGCTGGAGGACCTGTTCGTGCGGTTCTTGAGTTAGCTGGAATTACAGACATTCTTTCTAAGTCACTTGGTTCTAACACGCCTATCAACATGGTGCGTGCAACTATCAGCGGACTAACTGAATTAAAACGCGTAGAGGAAGTAGCTAAACTTCGCGGTAAATCAGTAGAAGAATTGTTAGGTTAAGGGAGGGAAATGACATGGCTAACAAACTAGAAATTACCCTCACAAAAAGCGTGATTGGCAGAAAGCCAGCTCAACGCAAAACTGTTCAAGCATTAGGCTTACGCAAAATGCACCAAACAGTTGAACATGCTGATAACGAAGCAATTCGCGGCATGATCACTAAAGTAGCTCACTTAGTTTCTGTAAAGGAACTTTAATACGTATTTAAACAATAAGGAGGTGCCACCCAAATGAAACTCCATGAGTTAAAACCTTCAGAAGGTTCACGTTCAGTACGTAAACGTAAAGGACGCGGAATCGGAACTGGAAATGGTAAAACTGCAGGTAAAGGTCATAAAGGTCAAAACGCTCGTTCTGGCGGAGGTGTTCGTCCAGGATTTGAAGGCGGTCAAAACCCATTGTACCGTCGTTTACCAAAACGTGGATTTACAAACATCAACCGCAAAGAGTATGCGATTGTCAATTTAGACGTTCTTAGTCGATTTGATGAAGGAGTAGAAGTAACTCCTGAATTGTTGATTGAATCTGGAATTGTTAGCAGTGAAAAATCTGGTATCAAAATTCTAGGTAACGGATCTTTAGACAAAAAGCTTACTGTGAAAGCACACAAATTCTCTGCTTCTGCTAAAGAAGCGATCGAGAATGCTGGCGGAACAGCTGAGGTGGTTTAATGTTTCAAACAATCTCCAACTTTATGCGCGTGAGAGATATTCGAAATAAAATCATCTTTACTCTATTGATGCTAATCGTTTTCCGTATTGGGACATTCATTCCAGTACCGAATGTGGATGCAGCAGTGTTACAAGCTCAAGATCAATTTAGCTTGATTGGTTTCTTAAATACTTTCGGTGGTGGGGCATTGGCTAACTTCTCCATTCTTGCAATGGGAATCATGCCTTACATTACAGCGTCAATCATTGTGCAATTATTGCAAATGGATGTTGTACCGAAATTTACAGAATGGGCAAAGCAAGGGGAAGTCGGAAGACGTAAACTTGCTCAGTTCACTCGTTACTTCACAATCGTCTTAGCGTTCATTCAAGCGATTGCTATGTCTTATGGTTTTAACCGTATGTATGGTGGATCGTTGATTCGTGAAGATGGCATCTCGACATATATCGTGATTGCACTTGTATTAACAGCAGGAACTGCTTTCCTTTTATGGTTATCAGAGCAAATTACTGCCAAAGGGGTAGGTAATGGTATTTCCATTATCATCTTCGCTGGTATCGTAGCTGCGATTCCTACTGTTGCAAACCAAATTTATGCACAACAATTTGAGAATGTGGGCGATGATTTATTCATCAAAATTGCGATTATGGTATTACTACTTTTAGCGATTATTGCGATCACAGTAGGAGTTATCTATGTGCAACAAGCACTACGTAAAATTCCTATTCAATATGCGAAGCGTGTTGCTGGTCGTGAGAAAACTGGTGGGCAACAAACTCACTTGCCGTTAAAAGTTAATGCTGCGGGAGTTATTCCGGTAATCTTCGCGGTTGCATTTTTAATCACACCTCAAACGTTGTCAACTTTCTTTGGACAAAACAGTGTAACGGATTTTATCCAAAACACGTTTGATTATACAAAACCTTTAGGTATGCTCATTTACGTTGCGTTAATCATTGCGTTCACTTACTTCTATGCATTCATTCAAGTGAATCCAGAACAAGTAGCGGACAATTTGAAAAAGCAAGGAGCGTACATTCCGGGAATTCGTCCAGGTAAAAACACGCAAGATTATTTAACGACTGTCTTGTATCGTTTGACATTTGTTGGGGCTTTGTTCCTTGCAGTGATTTCGATCCTACCGATCCTATTCGTTAACTTTGCTGGTCTTCCAGCTTCTGCGCGAATCGGGGGGACAAGTTTACTAATCGTTGTTGGTGTTGCACTTGAAACGATGAAACAATTAGAAGCACAATTAGTGAAGCGTCATTATAAAGGCTTCATGAAATAATGTCGGTCACGAAGGAACGTTTCGTTCCTTTCCCGACAAACTTGAAACAGGGGGCAAAACGTATGAATATCGTTTTGATGGGTCTGCCTGGTGCTGGTAAAGGTACTCAAGCAGATAAAATTGTTGAGAAGTACGAAATCCCTCATATTTCTACAGGCGATATGTTCCGTGCAGCGATGAAAGACGGCACAGAACTTGGCCTAAAAGCTAAATCGTATATGGATCAAGGAGCTTTAGTTCCTGATGAAGTGACGATTGGTATTGTCCGTGAACGTTTAAGCAAATCAGATTGCGATAATGGATTTTTGTTAGACGGTTTTCCAAGAACGGTTCCTCAAGCAGAAGCACTAGATGAGCTTCTATCTGATATGAACCGTGAAGTAGAACACGTTTTAAATATTCAAGTAGAGCAAGACGAGCTTGTGAAACGCCTTACTGGACGTCGAATTTGTAAAGTGTGTGGAACTGCTTACCATCTCGTATTCAATCCTCCAAAAGAGGAAGGCGTATGCGATAAAGATGGTGGAGAGTTGTACCAACGAGCAGACGACAATCCAGAAACGGTCACGAACCGTCTGGAAGTAAATATGATGCAAACCCAGCCACTGCTTGATTACTATAATCAAAAAGGTGTGCTGACAAATATAAATGGTCAGCAAGACATTCATAAGGTATTTGCTGATTTAAATGCTCTTTTAGAGAGTAAACGCAGCTAAATCCTAGCGGCACGCTTGTGAACGAACGTTTAATCGAGAGCTGCAAAAGCATATTGTGCCCGCTATACACGAGCAGAAAATTATTTTCTGTACTGGTATAATGGGTTTCGTGGAAGCATCTGTGTAACGGATATGGTGGAACTCATCCAAGGCATTCCGAGCGGTCGTGTTTACATGAGGGAGACAAGGTTCACCCGGGTCAGTCTACTCCGTAGGTTGCCAGAAGCGAAGCCTGACGAGTGTCTTTCAACATCTCTCATGCAAACCAAACATATGATGTATGGGGCTTCGAGCGATCGATGCTTGCTGCTCATTTCGTTTGATTTGATGATGGGTACCTGATTTTTTATACAGAAGGGAGACAGGGTAGATGGCGAAAGACGATGTAATTGAAGTCGAAGGAACAGTTGTTGAGACTTTGCCAAACGCGATGTTTAAGGTAGAATTGGAAAATGGCCATACAATTTTGGCTCACGTGTCGGGAAAAATCCGCATGCATTTTATCCGTATTTTACCTGGAGATAAAGTCACAATTGAACTTTCTCCTTACGATTTAACTCGCGGTCGTATCACATACCGTTTTAAATAATCTTTTGCACTCCGGAATATTAAGGAGGTTAGGTTAGATGAAAGTGAGACCATCTGTGAAACCGATCTGCGAAAAATGTAAAGTAATTCGCCGACGCGGTAAAGTAATGGTAATCTGTGAAAATCCTAAACACAAACAAAAACAAGGCTAAAATGAAGGAGGTGCACGACACACATGGCACGTATTGCTGGTGTTGACATTCCACGCGACAAACGCGTTGTTATTTCATTAACGTACATTTACGGTATTGGTAAAACTACAGCTCAGAAAGTATTAGCTACTGCTGGTGTTTCAGAAGAAACTCGCGTACGCGATCTTACTGAAGATGAGTTAAACAAAATCCGTGAAGCAATTGGTACTTACAAGGTAGAAGGTGACCTTCGCCGTGAAGTATCTTTAAACATTAAACGATTGATGGAAATCGGTTCATTCCGAGGTATCCGTCACCGTCGTGGTTTACCTGTTCGTGGACAAAATACGAAGAACAATGCGCGTACGCGTAAAGGTCCTCGTAAAACTGTTGCGAACAAGAAAAAATAATCGGTAAAGGAGGTTTCTTCTTAACATGGCACGTAAACAACAAACACGTAAGCGTCGTGTGAAAAAGAATATCGAATCCGGTATTGCACACATTCGCTCTACATTTAACAACACAATTGTAACGATTACAGATATGCAAGGAAATGCGATTGCTTGGTCTAGTGCTGGTGCATTAGGTTTCCGTGGTTCTCGTAAATCAACTCCGTTTGCTGCGCAAATGGCTGCTGAAACTGCTGCGAAATCATCAGTTGAGCATGGTTTAAAAACGTTAGAAGTAACTGTAAAAGGTCCTGGTGCTGGTCGTGAAGCTGCTATTCGTGCACTTCAAGCTGCTGGTCTAGACGTTACAGCAATTAAAGATGTAACTCCAGTTCCACATAACGGTTGCCGCCCACCGAAACGTCGTCGCGTGTAATAGGTGCTTCTCATAAAATAGTTGTTTCATTGATTGAGAACATCACATCTTGTACAGACTGAGTTTTACAACATAAGATTCAACTAGTTAGCTAAGATTTTAGGATGAAGCGAACCTATACAAACGATGTTTTGAAGGAGGGTAATGGAATGATCGAAATTGAAAAACCAAAGATTGAAACGGTTGAGATCAGCGAAAATGCTAAATTCGGCAAATTTGTTGTAGAACCACTTGAGCGAGGATATGGAAACACTTTAGGAAATTCTTTACGTCGTATTCTTCTATCTTCATTGCCAGGTGCAGCGGTTACTTCTATTCAAATTGATGGCGTTTTACATGAATTCTCTACTATTGAAGGTGTAGAGGAAGACGTAGCTTCTATCATTATGAATGTGAAAAAACTAGCACTTAAAATCTATTCTGATGAAGAAAAAGTCATCGAAATAGATGTAAAAGGTGAAGGACAGATTACAGCAGCTGACATTACTCATGACAGTGACGTAGAAATCTTAAATCCAGATCTATATATCGCAACAATCGGTAAAAACGGTCACTTACGTATGCGTTTATATGCATCTAGAGGTCGTGGTTATACTCCTGCTGATCAAAACAAACGTGAGGATCTTCCAATTGGCGTGATCCCAATCGACTCTATTTACACTCCAGTTTCACGCGTCAATTTTCAAGTGGAAAACACTCGTGTTGGTCAAATGACGAACTTCGATAAATTGACACTTGATGTATGGACAGATGGAAGCATCGGTCCAAAAGAGGCGATTTCGCTTGGAGCGAAAATTTTAACTGAGCATTTAAATATCTTCGTTGGCATGACAGATGAGGCTCGTACAGCTGAAATCATGGTTGAAAAAGAAGAAGATCAAAAAGAAAAAGTCTTGGAAATGACAATTGAAGAGCTGGATCTTTCTGTTCGTTCTTATAACTGCTTGAAGCGTGCTGGTATCAATACGGTACTAGAGTTAGCGAACAAGTCAGAAGACGACATGATGAAAGTTCGTAACCTTGGACGTAAGTCTTTAGAAGAAGTGAAGTTCAAGTTAGAAGATTTAGGCTTAGGATTACGCAAAGAAGACTAAGCGATGTTTGATATAAAGGAATAACGATTCAACAAAGGAGGTAAACAGCTATGGGTTACAGAAAACTTGGACGTACAAGTTCTCAGCGTAAAGCTATGTTGCGTGATTTAGCAACTGACCTAATCATCAACGAGCGTCTTCAAACAACTGAAGCACGTGCGAAGGAATTACGTTCTGTTGTAGAAAAAATGATCACTTTAGGTAAACGTGGAGATTTGCATGCACGTCGTCAAGCAGCTACATTCATTCGTCGTGAGTTAGCAACATCTACTGACGAAGAAGGAAACGAATCAACTGTTTTTGCTTTGCAAAAGTTATTTGATGATGTAGCTCCTCGTTATGCAGATCGTCAAGGCGGATACACTCGTATCATGAAAATGGGACCTCGTCGTGGAGACGGTGCACCAGTAGTAGTGATTGAATTAGTTTAAGCGACAAATGGAAAGAGGGTTAGGTTTACACCTCCCTCTTTTTTTAAAAGATAGAACACCATTTATACGACAAAATTCAAAAGCTGAGCGTTACGATGAGCGAGCCATTATGGCGGCGTCTCGTCTAGCTCTACGCACCTCATTCACATATTAGGTCTGAGCAACCTGATATGACACATAGACAGAAGAGCGCATTACTCTGAATGAGGTGCGCGCTTTTTTATTTCATCGTAAACTAGAATAGCAGAGCAAAGCAGAGACAGGAGGCGACCATATGAAACACATAATTGAGTTACAACAAGTCACATTTTCATATGATCCAGAGAACAACGTAAAACCCGCAGTGCAAAATGTTTCATTCACCGTAAATGAAGGAGAATGGGTAGCAATAGTGGGGCATAATGGCTCCGGAAAATCGACATTAGCAAAATTGGTGAATGGTTTACTGTTTCCGAATGAAGGAAAGGTGCGAATGTTCGGCATGGACATGGGGGAGGATACCATTTGGGAAATCCGTTCGAAAATGGGAATGGTCTTTCAAAACCCAGACAACCAATTTGTCGGTGCAACCGTACAAGATGATGTGGCATTTGCTTTAGAGAACTATGGCGTGCCATTTGAAGAGATGGTTCAGCGTGTGCATGATTCTTTAACGCAAGTGAAAATGGAAGAATTTTTAGATCAAGAACCACACCATTTGTCTGGTGGTCAAAAACAACGCGTGGCGATAGCTGGTGCATTAGCCCTTCGTCCAGAGTTACTTATATTGGATGAAGCGACGTCCATGTTAGATCCTCAAGGTAGAAAAGAAGTGATCCAAAGCCTACAGCAATTAAGAGAAACAACGAATTTGACTGTTGTTTCCATTACGCACGATTTAGAGGAAGCACTTCTCGCTGATCGCGTAATTTTGATGAATCAAGGAGCGAAATACATGGAAGGTAAGCCCATGGAAGTTTTCGAAGATGCGGCAACGATTGAACGACTCGGTTTAGATTTGCCGTTTCCACTGAAGATGCATCATTTACTGCGAGATGAAGAAATTACTCTTCCTGTTGCAGTTACGTCAGACGAAGAGTTGGTGAATGAACTATGGAAATTGTATTCAAACAAGTAGGCTTCTCCTACTCAAAAGGAACTCCATTTGAAAAACGAGCACTTATGGATGTAAACGTAAGGATAAAAAGTGGCTCGTATCATGCAGTCATTGGGCATACGGGGTCCGGGAAATCGACGTTGCTACAGTTAATGAACGGGTTGTTAAAACCGAGTGAAGGACAAGTACGTGTAGGCGATCGAATGATGATTGCTGGAAAGAAAACAAAAAACCTCGTAGAGATGCGTAAGCACATTGGCATTGTGTTTCAATTTCCGGAACAGCAGTTATTTGAAGAAACAGTGGAGAAAGATATCATGTTTGGTCCGATGAATTTTGGGGTGTCAGAAGCAGAAGCAAAAAGTCGAGCGAAAGAATATATTTCCCTTGTTGGTTTGGATGAGACATTTTTAGAAAAATCACCATTTGATTTATCGGGCGGACAAATGCGTCGCGTCGCAATTGCAGGCGTGTTGGCCATGAAACCCTCTGTTCTTATTCTAGATGAGCCCACGGCAGGACTAGATCCACGAGGAAGAAATGATATGATGGAGTTATTCGCGGCACTTCATTTACGTGAAGAGTTAACGACAATTTTGGTAACGCATTCGATGGAGGATGCATGGCGCTACGCAGATGAAGTGACTATTATGTACCGTGGGAAAAGTGTGTTAACTGGGGAAACGACGGATGTGTTAACAAATGAAACAGCACTGGCAAACTATTCCCTTCGTATGCCGCACGTGATGGAATTCAAACGTATTCTTGAACAAAGACTTGGCGTTTCACTAGAAGGGTACCCGAAAACAGAACAAGAATTAGCTAAAGTAATTGCTTCACGCTTCGCAAAGGAAGGTGAAGAATAATGTTAGAGTCCATGATTTTTGGACGGTATATTCCAGGTAATACGTTGGTGCACCGCATGGATGCGAGAGCGAAAATACTATTTGTATTTTTCTTTATCGCGATTGTGTTTATTGCCAATAACGCCATCACTTACGGGCTATTAGTAATTACCGTTGCAGCTTTTGTTGGTTTATCAAAAATACGACCATACTTTTTATTGAACGGTTTAAAACCAGTAGTCTTTCTTGTGTTATTTACGTTCTTCTTGCATTTATTTTTCACAAAAGGAGGAGACGTTCTCTTTTCATATCGATTCATTACCATTTATGAAGAAGGATTACGACAAGGGATATTTATCTCTATCCGATTTTTCTTGTTAGTCGTTGTGACAACGATCTTAACACTGACAACTTCTCCTATATCCATTACAGATGGTATTGAATTATTGCTACACCCACTTAAGCGTTGGAAACTGCCGGTGCATGAACTAGCATTGATGATGTCGATTTCCTTGCGATTTATTCCAACATTGATGGACGAAACGAGCAAAATTATGAAAGCGCAAATGGCACGTGGCTCCGATATGACAAGTGGGCCAGTAAAGGCGCGGCTAAAAGCAGTAGTACCTTTACTCATTCCGTTATTTGTTAGTGCATTTAAACGTGCAGAAGACTTGGCGATTGCGATGGAAGTCCGAGGCTATCGTGGCGGGGAAGGAAGAAGTCGCTATCGCAAGTTGGACTGGAGATTTGCTGATACGATGGCTCTTGCCTTTCTTGTAGTACTTGCGATCGTACTTTTTCTGTTTCGCTCGTGATGAAAAAGGAGTAATGCTCGCATGACTAGATGGAAAATGACAATTTCATATGACGGAACTGACTTTGTCGGCTATCAAATCCAGCCAAACGGACGAACGGTTCAAGAAGAAATAGAAAATGTATTATCTCGCATGCATAGTTGCACACCCATTCGAGTTGTTGCGAGCGGTAGGACGGACGCAGGCGTGCATGCAAGCGGACAAGTGATTCACTTTGATACAACGCTTGTTCTTCCTGCAGAACGGTGGATACGTGCGTTAAATAGCCAATTACCCACAGACATCCGAGTATTGGAAGCAGAAACCGTGCACGACACGTTTCATGCTCGTTTTGATACGACAGGAAAACGCTATCGCTACAAATGGGATATCGCGAAAATTCAACAACCTTTCCATCGCAATTATGCAGTCCATGGGATTGGAACACCTTCCATTGAGTTGATGAAAGAAGGAGCGTCTTCACTTATTGGAACGCATGACTTCAGTAGTTTTTGTGCAGCGAATACATCGGTAAAAGACAAAGTTCGTACGATTGAATCGATTACGTTCGTTTTGGTGAATGAAGAGCTGCATATGGTGATTCAAGGTGACGGCTTCCTCTATAATATGGTCCGCATTATCGCGGGTTTATTGTGGGAAGTGGGAACAGGAAGACGAGCTGTAGATGAAGTGAAGGAAATCTTGCACGCAAAAGATCGGAAAAAATCCGCTAAAACGGCACCTGCGCATGGTCTTTATCTCGAGAAAGTGTTCTACGAGTAGGTAGTACACGCTTCCAGGTGTTTTGCGAAAAAGCCTTGACTTATGTAGCTGGACGTTATATGATAACAGATGGTATTTTCAATACTCCCACGATAAGCCCCGAATCTTGTTGATGAGGATAGAGAAAATTTTTTGAACGATGATATATCGAAATTAGGAGGACAACATACATGCGTACAACATTCATGGCTAAAGGTCACGAAGTAGAGCGTAAATGGTTAGTAGTAGACGCAGAAGGCCAAACACTTGGTCGTTTAGCTTCTGAAGTAGCTGCCATCTTACGTGGTAAAAACAAACCAACATTTACACCAAACGTTGACACTGGTGATCACGTAATCATCATCAACGCTGAAAAAATTCACTTAACTGGTAAAAAATTATCAGACAAAATCTACTACCGTCATACACAATTCGCTGGTGGATTAAAACAACGTACTGCATTACAAATGCGTACGAACTACCCAACAAAAATGTTAGAACTAGCAATCAAAGGGATGCTTCCTAAAAACTCTTTAGGTCGTCAAATGTTCACGAAACTTAACGTTTACGCTGGAGCAGAACACCCACATGCTGCACAAAAACCAGAAGCTTACGAGCTTCGCGGATAATTAAGAGGAGGATACTACTTTGGCACAAGTTCAATATATCGGCACTGGTCGCCGTAAAAGCTCTGTAGCACGTGTACGTTTAGTACCGGGCGAAGGAAAAATTGTTATCAACAAACGTGACGTAGAAGATTACGTACCATTCGCAACTTTACGCGAAATCATCAAACAACCATTAGTAGCAACTGAAACAGTTGGAAGCTACGACATTCACGTGAATGTTAACGGTGGTGGATACACTGGTCAAGCTGGAGCAATCCGTCATGGTGTTGCTCGTGCACTACTTCAAGTAGACCCAGATTTCCGTCCAGCATTAAAATCAGCAGGACTATTAACTCGTGACCCTCGTATGAAAGAGCGTAAAAAATACGGTCTTAAAGGCGCGCGTCGTGCACCTCAGTTCTCAAAACGTTAAACTTCGGATTATACAAACTCTCAAGCTCTCGAGCTTGGGAGTTTTTTCTTACGATTAGTCAATGATTTTCTTTAAACTCTTTCTTCGAATTGTTTCAATTTTGAACTTACAAAATGAAAGACATACTAAATAAACCTTCTGATTATCATTTTCAAAAGGACTTTGTGTATGTTATTATTTAGGTACTACGATATCGGGGGCTAATCCATAATCGTACAGTTTGTTTTGAGTTATTAAAAAATAAATAGTTTTTAAAAGTCTGTTCATGCAGGCGACAACGGCAACCTTATGACATTTGTTATTTGGTTGCTTTTTTAATTTGTAGTAGTAATCCACTACATGATTTGGTGAGAGTCGCTGTGATTTAATCATGTTTGAAATGACAATATAGAGCAAACGTCTCAAATGGGCGTTTCCACGTTTATTAATCTTATCTTTTGCGAGGAATTTCCCAGATTGATAACGCCGAATGTCTATTCCACAATAGGCATTCACTTGCTTGTGCGTAGTAAATCGTCGGATATCGCCTATTTCACCGATGATTCGTACTGCTGTATTGTCTCCAATCGACGGGATACTCTTCAGAATATGAAATTCTTCTAGTGGTTCAGACATGGATACCATCTGTTGAATACATGCATCTTTTTGATAAAGCAATTCTTGAAATCGCCTTGCATAGATACGAGCATGATCACAAGCAACGTCTGTTGCGTGAGCCGCAGGATAGGAATTATTTGCGACTTCTAACAATTGAATCGCTTTTTCTTCTGCTTTTTTGCTCGAAATTCTTTTCTCCGTGTTCGCAATCAATCGGTTTTTAATAACGGTCTTTGAATGCATGAGAAGAAAATCTGGATGAGGAAATAGTTGCACAACATTTAAGAATTGGCCCGATTTACTTGTAAAAACGGACTCGATTTCAGGAAAAGTTTCTTGAAGCGTTTTGTGTAAACGATTACGGACAACTGATAGCTCGTCCTCTAACTCATCATAATGTCTCGATAGCTGATTCAATTGATGATAGATGTCATGAGATTCTGTTTTCTGACGCCGTAGATTTGTAAAATGTGTGAGTGCCAACTGGTGGGCATCACCGCGATCTGTTTTATGCATACGCAATGAATCGCCCTGTAATTTCGCTTCTAAAGGATTTAGTAGACAATACGTAAAACCATGGTCTCGCATAAAACGCTCCACAGGTCTTGAATACACACCCGTTGCCTCAAAAACGATATGAGGCTGTTCACCATAACCGTCAGTTAAGTCATTGATGAGGACCGCAAGTTGATTAAACGACGGTCTGTTGTGAATTAGTTCCATTTCCTTCTCGCATTTCTTCAAAGCATTGTACAGTACAACGTAACTCTTTCCCATACTGACATCTAAAGCAATGACATGTTTCATATTCTCCCTCCATTCTAATATTGAAGCTCCACCCTTCCTTACCAAATCTCATTTCTTATACACGATCTCAAAGGATCCAACATACTTAAACCTGACTTAGATAAGGTAGGTGAAGGTAGCCGGTTTTTGTGACGGATTCAAGACCCTAAAACTCCCTCGGCTTAGACTTCACCTCTACTATAATTGAAAAATAGTAGCACAAACCAATGCCTTGGTTCGTGCTACTAATCTTAGTATGTTTTATTGGCGTAGAACGTATTTGGTAACGTGTAATTACGGAAAGGTTTGTTATGCATGGGCAAAACGTTCCTTCTTAGAAAGGTCCTGTTAAGACACACGAAAAACATGTGATGAGCCATTAATTTCAAAACACTCTATCCCACCAGAGATGCCTTCCTAAGTAGCCATATTGTTAACGGAAGATAATGTTGCATCGGTGGCTGGTGCCCCAAAGACTAGCAGTAAGAGCAATATGACAAGTAAAAGCGTGTTATTAATCTTGATGCCATCTACCTCTTCGCTCATTTTCTCACCCCTTATTTGATTGTTGAAAAGCTTGAATGATTTCGTCTAACGACATATCTCCGTGACTGGCAATGAAGGAAGCAAGATCCATTGTATTTTTGGATGTCTTTGTTTTAAAATTCCCGACGAGACTCACAGTAACTTCTGGTGCATCTCGGTAAACTTCAATTGAATCTACTTTTAATTTTCCGAGTAAAAGAAGGGAAGCGGCAATAATGTCCAAGTCTTTTCCGCGAAAAAGATCTTGAATCGTGCAGTTTTGCCAATGGTTTCGATTTGAACTCAAGTTACTCCCCCCTTTCCTAGCGTATGCGAATAGATTATACGTGGTTAGGAAAAGATGGTGGTTGAGGTGAATTTACATGATTTTTATGGAAATGATTTTGCGCACGACGGCTACTTTTTTTGTGCTGTTGTTGCTTGCTCGGCTAATGGGGAAAGAGCAAGTTAGTCAATTGACATTTTTTAATTACATCACGGGGATTACGATTGGATCGATTGCGGCGGAAATGGCTGGACAATCTGAAACGCCGTTTTGGAACGGAATGACTTCGCTTGTGTGGTGGACAGTTCTAAGTGTTGGTGTGAGTCTTATTTCATTGAAATCGTTGAAGTTAAAAAAATGGGTTGATGATGAGCCCTCTATAGTGATTAAACGAGGTAAGATTCAAGAGAATGTCTTGAAAAAGAAACGGCTGCCAGTAGAGGATTTGCTAATGCTTCTTCGTTTGCAAGGGGTCTTTTCATTCCAAGAAGTAGCGTATGCAGTATTAGAAACGAACGGGCAGTTAAGTATTATGAAAACAGAAGAGGCGAAAAACCCAACAAAGAGTGATTTAGGTGTCGCGAAAAAAACACCGAAGAAAATACCTGCTGCAGTCTTCATCGATGGAAATTGGATGACAGATGCATGCCATGAAATTGGGGTTGCTCAAAAAACGATTGAAAAACAATTGAAAGATAGTGGATACAAAAATTTAGACGATGTATTTCTCGTCCAGTGGCAAGAAGATGGAACACTATATGTCGATAAAAAAACGGACGTCAAGCAATCATAGTCCGCTTCCCTCGTGCGTAAAATGGGGGTAAAGGTGGGGATATGCGGAATGAAGAAATATATCGCGATTGGAACTCTATTTGTGTTGTGCGCTCTTTTTACTATTTACGAAACACAAGCATCGGATCGAAGTTTTTTCTTGCCTGACGCTCTAGGAGACCAAGTGATTGTCTTAGACCCTGGGCATGGTGGTATGGATGGTGGGGCATCACACGGGGAAGTGATTGAAAAAGATATTAATTTAGCCCTTGGAAAAGCACTCCAAAAAGAATTGGAAGATCGCGGTGCAAAGGTCGTCATGACCCGTACTACAGAAGGAGATGCATTATCCGAAAAAGGGAACGCAGAAGAGACGAGAGTACGTGCGCGCAAGTTAGCCGATCTACGACTTCGCTCTGAGATGGTGAAGGAACAAAAGGCGACGCTATTTGTAAGTGTCCATGTGAATGCTGTTCCTCAATCCAAATGGCGTGGGGCACAAGTTTTCTATCACAAAGAAGGAGATGCGAGAAGCGGTGATGTTGCTAAATCGATTCAAGCTGCGATTCGGGCAGAGATGGAAAATACCGATCGAGAGGCATTGGCGATTAAGCAAGTGTATTTATTAAAAAAAGCGGAAGTGCCTGCTGTGTTAGTGGAAACGGGTTTCATTAGCAATGACGAAGAACGTGCGCTCTTAGTGCAAAGAGAGTACCAGGAGAAAATGGCGGAGGCAATTGCGAGAGGAATAGAAAACTACGTCGAGTCAAAACGCTTTTAACAAACGAGCACTCCTTGTATGGTATACTAGAGGACGTTAGTCGCATATAAAGGAGTGTTTCAGTTGGTAAATGAACAACAAGTAAAAGAGCTAGTTGGATCATTAGAAGATCCATTTTTACATAGAACGTTAGAAGAAACAAAGGCGTTGAAAGAAATATCGATTAAAGAAGATAAAAATCATGTGAGTGTGAAAATTGCGATTGCAAAAACAAACACCGCAGAACAAATGCAACTACAGATGAAAGTGGTAGAAGTGTTAAAAAACGCAGGGGCAGCATCTGTAGGGATTCGTTTTGAAGAACATCCTCCTGAAGTGCTAGAACAGTTCCGAGGAAAAGCTTCAGAATCAGAAGCGCAAGATCTTCTTTCTCCGATGAATAAAGTGAAGTTCATTTCCATCGCGTCAGGTAAAGGTGGCGTAGGGAAATCGACAGTATCGGTCAATTTAGCTGTCGCTCTCGCTCGACTAGGAAAAAAAGTAGGACTCATTGACGCGGATATTTATGGTTTTAGTGTGCCTGATATGATGGGAATTGCGCAAGGACCGAAAATTGAAGGAACGCGAATTATTCCAGTAGAGCGTTTTGGCGTGAAAGTTATTTCAATGGGATTCTTTGTAGAAGATAATGCGCCGGTTGTATGGCGTGGGCCGATGCTTGGAAAAGTGTTAGATCAATTCTTTAAAGATGTTGAGTGGGGAGAACTAGATTATTTACTGCTTGATTTGCCACCAGGTACAGGAGATGTAGCACTTGATATTCATCAAATGCTACCCGCATCAAAAGAAATTGTCGTCACAACACCTCATCCAACGGCCGCATTCGTAGCAGCACGAGCTGGAGCTATGGCGCTGCAAACGGACCATGAAGTAATCGGAGTCATTGAAAATATGGCATGGTTTGAATCGAAAACATCTGGCGAGAAAGAGTACGTCTTTGGAAAAGGTGGCGGACCGAAGCTTGCTGAAGAACTTCGTACAGACTTGTTAGGTCAAATTCCTTTAGGACAACCAGATTGGAATGAACAAGACTTTGCACCATCTGTTTACGGTGCAATGCATAATACAGGAGGAATCTACCGCGATATCGCAAACAAAGTGATTGCGAAATTAGGATAACAGCAAAATCCCCACGTGATGAATATGCGCGTGGGGATTTTCTTATTGAGCAGAAGGTTTTGAAGTAGTGGAATTGTTTTGGTTAGCTTGTTTTGAAGGTGGAGCAGATTCGGTTGGTTGAGAAGACTGTAAGATGAGTTCCTGCCACTTCGATTGCATAAGTGGATTTTGGATTACATCTTCTACGATTTTTTGCAATTCTTTCCGCATATCTCCTTGCTTAAAAACGGAAGCTAACTCTTCTTTCATTGCCGGATCAGATAAAAAAGTTTGCCACTCCTCTTGGTAGCTCGGATCTTTCATCAACTGTTTAAGAACATCTTTCTGTTGAGATTCAAGACTTTTAGCGAAGGTCTCTGTAAAAAGCGGGTCTTCAAAAGTCGTTTTCCAAAATTTCTTCGCATCCTCTGACCAAATATTTTTCTCGATCGATTCTTTGACGACCGAATCTTCCAGCACCAGCATCTCTTTAAACGCGGGATCTGACAAAATTTTCCGCATCGTTTCTTTACCATCTTCTGTTTGAAGTGTATCTAACACCATTTTTTTCGTTTCTTCGTAACTCGGTTTGCTTTCCGCTTGCTGACATCCACTGAGGAATAAAAGAAATACGAGCGGGATGAACCATTTCATAAGCATTCGCCTCAATCTGTGTCTTTTCAATTATTGTTCACAAAAAACGGCAATATTATGTATTTTCAGGAAGGCTACATAGATTTTTTTATACGGCATTGTTACAATAGCGAAAGGAATAGCGAAAAGGAGATTGTCAGTGTGACGATACGAAATTGGATTATATTTTTCTTTAAATCATTACTAATCGGTGGTGCAATCACCGGCATATTTGGATTATTTATTCGCTGGAATGATGCGTTTGCTCCGTATATACAAAACGGAGAGTACGGAGAATTTTTAGCTGCATTAGTATGGATGATCATTGTTGGATTTACGATGAGTGTAGTTGCGCAAATGGGATTCTTTGCCTATTTAACCGTTCATCAATTTGGCGTCGGCATTTTCCGAACGCTTCGATTATGGAATTGGGTACAAGTTGTTATCATTGCCCTAGTAATTTTTGACTTAGTCTTTTTCCGATTTATGCCAAGTGCGGAAACAAACAATCAGCTAGTGCTTTATCTATTCTTATTGGCTGTACTGTTAATAACCGCGTTCATTACCGCCTACTTTAAAGCGAAATGGACAAACAAACAAGCATTTATCTCGGCACTATTTTTTATGATTGTCGTGACAACGCTCGAATGGCTACCGGCATTAATGGTACGAGAAAACAATATCGACAGCTGGGTGACATTATTATTATTCCCATTACTGGCGGTTAATGCGTATCAATTACTTAAACTTCCAAAGTACAATGCAAAATCAGAAGCGGATCGCATTCGCTTAGAAGAACGAAAACGTCTTCGAGCAGAAACGCAAAAATAAGCAAACACCATTTCTTCGAACGTAGAAGAAATGGTGTTTTCAATTTAAGGATAACTTTTTGTGGTAACATTCATGCCCAGTATCGTTTCTTCGACGGTTTGAAAGGTGTATGTTTGCTGGATTATTTTCAGTTCTTCCCAAGGAATACGATTTTTTTGGTGAAGCGGAACTTGGAGAATATCCCCTTCTTTTAATTTCGTGAAGGTTGTATTCCAGCGTTTAGATGCGCCAATCGCATTTACTTTTGCTTTCCAGCATTGCTGCAATAACGTTTCGGAGAATGCGCCATCTCGCGTTCGAAAGTAAAGTGGTGCTTCCCCAAATAGGGAAGTAAATTCTTTTAGTTGTTTTGGTAATAAAGTGTCGACTTCTTCATAGTCCTCTGCTTTTTCGCCTAATAAACCTACTGGTATTTTTTTCTCTTGAATGAGATGGATGATTTCAGGAGATCGTTCGATCCACGCGAGATCCAAGAATAGAAGAGGATAGGGTTTATTCATTGTTCCGATCCATTTTTCAATATCGTTATCCCCGAAAGACACATCTACTGTTAACGAATAGCCTACTTCACCTGCTGTTAATTCAATTGGTTCTTGGACGATTTGATATGTAGGTAGGAGTGTTTGTTTTCTATTTTCACTCCAAACAAGAAGCAAAAATATGGCAAGAGCGAGCAAAATTAGTTTCTTCAAAAAGTCAGCTCCTCATCTAAAAAATCTTTTTCAACATAAATTTATGAAACTGTGTTGACATTCATGATTTATAGATGGTAAGATACAAAAGTCGCCAAAACGAGCGGCACCATGAACCTTGAAAACTGAACAGCAAAACGTTAACTATAACAGTTTGTCGGTAACCGACCTCCGTCGGAACCACAAACAAAACTGGAACAGCAATGTTCCTTTTAAATGGACATCATTAAGATGCCAGCAAACAGCATGAGCAATCATGCTCTCTATGATGGAGAGTTTGATCCTGGCTCAGGACGAACGCTGGCGGCGTGCCTAATACATGCAAGTCGAGCGGAAAGAAGAAGAAGCTTGCTTCTTCTGATTTTAGCGGCGGACGGGTGAGTAACACGTGGGCAACCTGCCCTGTAGATTGGGATAACTCCGGGAAACCGGGGCTAATACCGAATAATCCTTCGGATTTCATGATTTGAAGTTGAAAGACGGTTTCGGCTGTCACTACAGGATGGGCCCGCGGCGCATTAGCTAGTTGGTAGGGTAACGGCCTACCAAGGCGACGATGCGTAGCCGACCTGAGAGGGTGATCGGCCACACTGGGACTGAGACACGGCCCAGACTCCTACGGGAGGCAGCAGTAGGGAATCTTCCACAATGGACGAAAGTCTGATGGAGCAACGCCGCGTGAGTGAAGAAGGTTTTCGGATCGTAAAACTCTGTTGTGAGGGAAGAACAGGTAGGGGAGTAACTGTCCTTACTATGACGGTACCTCATTAGAAAGCCACGGCTAACTACGTGCCAGCAGCCGCGGTAATACGTAGGTGGCAAGCGTTGTCCGGAATTATTGGGCGTAAAGCGCGCGCAGGCGGTCCTTTAAGTCTGATGTGAAAGCCCACGGCTCAACCGTGGAGGGTCATTGGAAACTGGAGGACTTGAGTGCAGAAGAGGAAAGCGGAATTCCACGTGTAGCGGTGAAATGCGTAGAGATGTGGAGGAACACCAGTGGCGAAGGCGGCTTTCTGGTCTGTAACTGACGCTGAGGCGCGAAAGCGTGGGGAGCAAACAGGATTAGATACCCTGGTAGTCCACGCCGTAAACGATGAGTGCTAAGTGTTAGGGGGTTTCCGCCCCTTAGTGCTGCAGCTAACGCATTAAGCACTCCGCCTGGGGAGTACGGCCGCAAGGCTGAAACTCAAAGGAATTGACGGGGGCCCGCACAAGCGGTGGAGCATGTGGTTTAATTCGAAGCAACGCGAAGAACCTTACCAGGTCTTGACATCCCACTGACCGGCATAGAGATATGCTTTTCCCTTCGGGGACAGTGGTGACAGGTGGTGCATGGTTGTCGTCAGCTCGTGTCGTGAGATGTTGGGTTAAGTCCCGCAACGAGCGCAACCCTTGATCTTAGTTGCCAGCATTTAGTTGGGCACTCTAAGGTGACTGCCGGTGACAAACCGGAGGAAGGTGGGGATGACGTCAAATCATCATGCCCCTTATGACCTGGGCTACACACGTGCTACAATGGACGGTACAAAGGGTTGCGAACCCGCGAGGGGGAGCTAATCCCATAAAACCGTTCTCAGTTCGGATTGTAGGCTGCAACTCGCCTACATGAAGCCGGAATCGCTAGTAATCGCGGATCAGCATGCCGCGGTGAATACGTTCCCGGGCCTTGTACACACCGCCCGTCACACCACGAGAGTTTGTAACACCCGAAGTCGGTGAGGTAACCTTTTGGAGCCAGCCGCCGAAGGTGGGACAGATGATTGGGGTGAAGTCGTAACAAGGTAGCCGTATCGGAAGGTGCGGCTGGATCACCTCCTTTCTAAGGATAATTACGGAAGATGAACCTTCGGTTCATCGGTTAACGTTTTGCGTTCAGTTTTGAAGGTTCACAAGAAAAGCGGAATGAGGCATGATAGGCCGACTACCACTTTGGACCTGCGACTGCGTCATCTTGATGACGAGGGAGTAGGGAAAAGAGGTTGCGGACTGCCGAGTGAGCTAGACAGTGAAAACTTCAAACTTGTTCCTTGAAAACTGGATAAAACGACATTGAAAGCAACACATTGTAAGTAAGATTCAAGGTAAACAGTTTTGAACTGTTTCCATGCAAGGCTTATTAACGGTTAAGTTAATAAGGGCGCACGGTGAATGCCTTGGCACTAGGAGCCGAAGAAGGACGGTACGAACACCGATATGCCTCGGGGAGCTGTAAGTAAGCATTGATCCGGGGATTTCCGAATGGGGAAACCCACTGTTTTTAATCGAGCAGTACGTTTACGTGAATTCATAGCGTAATCGAGGCACACCCAGGGAACTGAAACATCTAAGTACCTGGAGGAAGAGAAAGAAAAATCGATTCCCTGAGTAGCGGCGAGCGAAACGGGAAGAGCCCAAACCAAGAGGCTTGCCTCTTGGGGTTGTAGGACACTCAATACGGAGTTACAAAAGAACGGGGTAGGCGAAGCGATCTGGAAAGGTCCGCGAAACAAGGTAACAGCCCTGTAGTCGAAAGTTCGTTCTCTCCTGAGTGGATCCTGAGTACGGCGGAACACGTGAAATTCCGTCGGAATCCGGGAGGACCATCTCCCAAGGCTAAATACTCCCTAGTGACCGATAGTGAACCAGTACCGTGAGGGAAAGGTGAAAAGCACCCCGGAAGGGGAGTGAAAAAGATCCTGAAACCGTGTGCCTACAAGTAGTTAGAGCCCGTTAATGGGTGATAGCGTGCCTTTTGTAGAATGAACCGGCGAGTTACGATTGCGTGCAAGGTTAAGCTGAGAAGGCGGAGCCGTAGCGAAAGCGAGTCTGA
The DNA here is from genome assembly GCF_003595195.1 of Paenisporosarcina cavernae. GTDB lineage: Bacteria > Bacillota > Bacilli > Bacillales_A > Planococcaceae > Paenisporosarcina > Paenisporosarcina cavernae. The sequence continues at coordinate 2,372,556 of NZ_CP032418.1, read as the reverse complement.
ATAGGGCGAATGAGTACGTAGTTGTAGACCCGAAACCAGGTGATCTACCCATGTCCAGGGTGAAGGTAAGGTAACACTTACTGGAGGCCCGAACCCACGCATGTTGAAAAATGCGGGGATGAGGTGTGGGTAGCGGAGAAATTCCAATCGAACCTGGAGATAGCTGGTTCTCTCCGAAATAGCTTTAGGGCTAGCCTCAAACGTGAGAATCCTGGAGGTAGAGCACTGTTTGGACTAGGGGCCCATCCCGGGTTACCGAATTCAGACAAACTCCGAATGCCAGAGATTTATGTTTGGGAGTCAGACTGCGAGTGATAAGATCCGTAGTCAAGAGGGAAACAGCCCAGACCACCAGCTAAGGTCCCCAAGTAATTGTTAAGTGGAAAAGGATGTGGCGTTGCTTAGACAACCAGGATGTTGGCTTAGAAGCAGCCATCATTTAAAGAGTGCGTAATAGCTCACTGGTCGAGTGACGCTGCGCCGAAAATGTATCGGGGCTAAACAATTCACCGAAGCTGTGGATTGACACCGTAGGTGTCAGTGGTAGGAGAGCGTTCTAAGGGCGTTGAAGCTAGACCGGAAGGACTGGTGGAGCGCTTAGAAGTGAGAATGCCGGTATGAGTAGCGAAAGACGGGTGAGAATCCCGTCCACCGAATGACTAAGGTTTCCTGAGGAAGGCTCGTCCGCTCAGGGTTAGTCGGGACCTAAGTCGAGGCCGATAGGCGTAGACGATGGACAACAGGTTGATATTCCTGTACCACCTCCCCGCCGTTTGAGTAATGGGGGGACGCAGTAGGATAGGGTAAGCGTGCCGTTGGTTGTGCACGTTCAAGCAGTGAGATGTGGAATGAGGCAAATCCCGTTCCTATAACATTGAGCTGTGATGACAAGGACCACTTGGTCTGGAGTTCCTGATTTCACACTGCCAAGAAAAGCCTCTAACGAGGCGGGAGGTGCCCGTACCGCAAACCGACACAGGTAGTCGAGGAGAGAATCCTAAGGTGATCGAGAGAACTCTCGTTAAGGAACTCGGCAAAATGACCCCGTAACTTCGGGAGAAGGGGTGCTCTATTAGGGTGTTAAAGCCCGAGAGAGCCGCAGTGAATAGGCCCAGGCGACTGTTTAGCAAAAACACAGGTCTCTGCAAAACCGTAAGGTGACGTATAGGGGCTGACGCCTGCCCGGTGCTGGAAGGTTAAGAGGAGTGCTTAGCGCAAGCGAAGGTGCGAATTGAAGCCCCAGTAAACGGCGGCCGTAACTATAACGGTCCTAAGGTAGCGAAATTCCTTGTCGGGTAAGTTCCGACCCGCACGAAAGGCGTAACGATCTGGGCACTGTCTCAACGAGAGACTCGGTGAAATTATAGTACCTGTGAAGATGCAGGTTACCCGCGACAGGACGGAAAGACCCCGTGGAGCTTTACTGTAGCCTGATATGGAATTTTGGTACAACTTGTACAGGATAGGTAGGAGCCTAAGAGCCCGGAGCGCCAGCTTCGGAGGAGGCGTCGGTGGGATACTACCCTGGTTGTATTGAACTTCTAACCCATACCCGTAAGCCGGGTAGGAGACAGTGTCAGGCGGGCAGTTTGACTGGGGCGGTCGCCTCCTAAAGTGTAACGGAGGCGCCCAAAGGTTCCCTCAGAATGGTTGGAAATCATTCGTAGAGTGTAAAGGCAGAAGGGAGCTTGACTGCGAGACCTACAAGTCGAGCAGGGTCGAAAGACGGGCTTAGTGATCCGGTGGTTCCGCATGGAAGGGCCATCGCTCAACGGATAAAAGCTACCCCGGGGATAACAGGCTTATCTCCCCCAAGAGTCCACATCGACGGGGAGGTTTGGCACCTCGATGTCGGCTCATCGCATCCTGGGGCTGTAGTCGGTCCCAAGGGTTGGGCTGTTCGCCCATTAAAGCGGTACGCGAGCTGGGTTCAGAACGTCGTGAGACAGTTCGGTCCCTATCCGTCGTGGGCGTAGGAAATTTGAGAGGAGCTGTCCTTAGTACGAGAGGACCGGGATGGACACACCGCTGGTGTACCAGTTGTTCTGCCAAGAGCATCGCTGGGTAGCTATGTGTGGACGGGATAAGTGCTGAAAGCATCTAAGCATGAAGCCCCCCTCAAGATGAGATTTCCCATTACGCAAGTAAGTAAGATCCCTCAAAGACGATGAGGTAGATAGGTTCGAGGTGGAAGCGTGGCGACACGTGCAGCTGACGAATACTAATCGATCGAGGACTTAACCAAAACGAGTGGAACGTCGCAAGACGTTTCCACCGAACGTGTTCTTTCAATGACGTTTATCCAGTTTTGAGTGAACAAACACTCTAATTTCATAAATTCATTGAAATACTATGTATTATTGTTATAATTGTAGTGTTTCAGTCAATAGTCCAGTGATAATGGCAAAGAGGTCACACCCGTTCCCATACCGAACACGGAAGTTAAGCTCTTTAGCGCCGATGGTAGTTGGGGGTTTCCCCCTGTGAGAGTAGGACGTCGCTGGGCTATTTATTTTAGCCAAAATCACGATGCTACATATGAGTTCTTTTATTATTCCGAAGTAGCTCAGTGGTAGAGCAACCGGCTGTTAACCGGTTGGTCGCAGGTTCGAATCCTGCCTTCGGAGCCACTTATCTTGCTTCCATAGCTCAGCAGGTAGAGTGCTTCCATGGTAAGGAAGAGGTCACCGGTTCGAACCCGGTTGGAAGCTTTGTAGTTCATTTTATCATGGCCCCTTGGTCAAGCGGTTAAGACACCGCCCTTTCACGGCGGTAACACGGGTTCGAATCCCGTAGGGGTCACCATTACAGTTTCATATTTTGGAGGATTAGCTCAGCTGGGAGAGCACCTGCCTTACAAGCAGGGGGTCGGCGGTTCGATCCCGTCATCCTCCACCATCTTTCTTGAAATTCTTGGAGGGGTAGCGAAGTGGCTAAACGCGGCGGACTGTAAATCCGCTCCTTAGGGTTCGGCGGTTCGAATCCGCCCCCCTCCACCAGTTTTTTGGGGTATAGCCAAGCGGTAAGGCAACGGATTTTGATTCCGTCATGCCCTGGTTCGAATCCAGGTACCCCAGCCATTTTTGTTTTGAGCCATTAGCTCAGTTGGTAGAGCATCTGACTTTTAATCAGAGGGTCGAAGGTTCGAGTCCTTCATGGCTCACTTTTATTTCATTTTTACGGGGCCTTAGCTCAGCTGGGAGAGCGCCTGCCTTGCACGCAGGAGGTCAGCGGTTCGATCCCGCTAGGCTCCATACTAAGACGATCAGTGATTTCACTGATCGTTTTTTTGTTGCGAAAAAATCATTCTGTCGTGTTAGCCGTAATAATAGGATTGAAGTTTATCGACGAGTTCTTCTATGAGCTCGTCTTTTTTTGTGGTTAATAAATACGTTTCTACTGTTGGCAGTTCGATGTGTGGGCATGGAATTTCCATAAGCCTTCCTTCGAGCAATTCCCTTCGAACGATAGAGTGAGGAAAGAAGGAAATACCGATACCTTCTTGGATAAATCGTTTCGCAATGGCAGATTGAGTTACTTTCATTGTTTTAATATACGGATACGTAGAATGTAAACGGTGAAGTAGAGGTTTCCAAAATACAGGATGATGATGTACGAGTAATGTTTGATGTTCTAAGAGATCGATATGGCTATGAAAGGCATCTCCATCAATCCCTAACGAATCTGCGGGACCAACTAGAAGAACGGGTTCTTGGTATAACAAGCGAGTTTGAACAGATTTTCTTATACTCGGAAGCGCGCCAATTCCAAGATGGGCTTCTCCAGTATCGACTAATTGTTCAATATGACGCGACTCTTCTACTCGTATGGTGACGTCAACATCCGGATGAGCAGAGAGAAATCGTTGCAAAACAATTGGAAAGATTGTTTCTGCTAATAATGGGGAAATGACAATAGTTCGTTTATGTAAGTAGCCTTGTTTAAAGGCGTGTAAACGGTTTGTAGATAGCTCGATTTGTTGAAGTATTCTGGTTGCTTCTTCTTGGAATAAACGACCTGCGTCGGTTAAAGAGACGGATCGATTGGCTCGGTGAAAGAGAGCAACACCTAGCTCTTTTTCAAGTAATTTAATATGTACAGAAACAGCAGGTTGAGAAATATAGAGCTTCTCTGCGGTTTCGCGAAAATTTAATGTTTTCGCTGCATGATGGAACGTTTCAATCCACTGTTTTTCCATAGCAAACTCCTTTTGATTAATAACAGTTATTAAAATGATTATAAATGATTTATTTTCATAATGATAGAAAGAATCTACACTAGAAACAATTAGGAGGGATTAACATGTTTGTAAAAGGATTAAAAGGTGTTGTGGCAGTAGAAACAGCGATTGCTTCTGTTGATGGGGAAAAAGGGGAACTTCGTTATAGAGGGAGGTTACTTCAAGACGTATTAAAAGAAGGCGCTACGTTTGAATCAGTTGCTGCTTATTTATGGGGTTCAGAGGTAGATAGAGTGAAGTCCATACTTCGTGAATCGATGGAATGGTCTGAAGAGGAGAGAGCATTTCTTCTTTCATTACCGAAAACAATTAGTATAATGGACAGTTTGCGGACGATGATGTCTATTCAAGCCACATCTTCTTTTTTGAAAAAATCGCTCGCAGAACAAGCGATATTTTTAACGGCGAAAGCGGCAGTATATGTTGCGGCCATTTATCGTATGCACCTTGGCAAAACCATCATCTTCCCTCAACGTGATCAAGGATTCGTTTGGAATTATTTAAACATGATTCACGGGAATGAACCAACTGCAGTACAAGTGGAACCGTTGGAAACTTATATGGTGGCGACGATGGAGCACGGTTTAAATGCGTCGACGTTTGCAGCGAGAGTGACAATATCTTCGGAGTCCGATTTACCATCTGCTGTGGTTTCGGCACTTGGAACAATGAAAGGTCCACTTCATGGTGGTGCACCTTCTGGAGTATTGGCGTTACTTGATGAAATTTCCGAACAAGGATCAATTGAACAAGTGATTGAACAGAAGCTCCAACAAGGTGAAAAGATTATGGGATTTGGACATCGGATCTATAAAACAGAAGATCCTCGATCCATTATTCTTCGTGATACGTGTATGCGTTTAACGTCGGAGGATATGTGGTTAAAGTTAGCGACGCAAGCGGAAAAGGTCATCATCGATTTGTTAGAACAGCACAAACCAGGTAGGAAATTGTATACGAATGTGGAATTTTATGCCGCGGCAATTATGCGTTCAACGAACCTTCCTCCGGAATTGTTTACCCCAACTTTTAGTGTAGCGAGAATGGTAGGGTGGACTTCACACGGTATAGAACAGTTACAAGATAATGTGATTTTTCGTCCAGAATCGACGTATATTGGAAAGTTTGAATGATAGCAGAAGTGTCCGTCGATCAATTTCTGGTTGAGCAAAACTGATAACAAGCCAAATCATACGGATTAGAAATAGAGGACAGACCAACGTTTCGGCGGTGAAAGACGTTTTGAAGAATGCCAAAGAAGCAACGGAAGCTGGAGAAGCGAAACAATCGTTGCCAAGCAATGCGTAGAGATTCATAAGTACGGTGGCTAGGCAAATGGGAGTAAGATGATGCTAAAGACCAAGTTTGTTTTAAGAAAATTTAAAAAGAACTGCTACTGGTAGTAAGTCATTTTAAATTCTTACTATTTCTCGTTGCCTAGCTCGTCGCTTTCTTTCTCTTATAAAGAATGTACATCGCATTTCCAAGCACAACAACAAGAACAATAACTAGATGCACAAACGCATAGGTGAAATTTAGCTCGCGTTGAACGATTAGTACACCTATAAAAGTTGTAAACATTGTAGCTATCGCTAATACACTTAACTTCCACTCGGAATGAAAGAGGTTATTCATCTTTATCTCTTTTCTTCGTAATTATTTTTTAATTTTATCCTAGGAACTTTTTACAAATGATGCTGTGATAATTCCGTTAAAGCCATTTCCACTAGTACCAACAAATATTTTTGTTCAATTTGTCTATCCTTAGCTTATCAGATGGATTGCCGTTTAAATTATAGTGCATTCATCATCACTTCGTACAGTGGATCAAGAATAGCTGAATTAGAACCGTTCATCATCATGTTCTTATGTGACCACTTTTTCAGGGAATTCAATGATTTTTATAATATGTCATTCTTTTAATCATCCACTAATCTCTTATAAAGGAAATTATTATGCCCAAAATCTTTTAAATTGAAAATGAAAGGGTAGGGTAGTAGTAAAGAAGAAATGAGGGAGCAGAAGTGGAATTGTTTTATTTATTATTAGGAATTTTCTTGTTAGCAGTGGGAATTCTGGATTTTTTATGGACTACCTTATGGGTAGATGGTGGAGTTGGTCCACTTACAAAAAGAATGGCTTCCATTACCTGGAAGATTCTGAAGCGATTGACCAAAAAAGTTCCAACTATTCTTAGTCTTTCCGGTCCGCTTATCCTTACACTGACCATTACTATATGGGTTTTATTGATATGGATGGGTTGGACGTTCGTATATGCTGGAAGCGGAACCTCGATTACGGATACTACAGATAATCAGCCGATTTCGTGGGTAGAAAGAATTTACTACACTGGTTACACCATCATCACATTGGGCAATGGTGAATACACCCCCAAAGAAGGAGGGTGGCAAATTGCTTCTATCCTTGCTTCCGGAACTGGAATGCTATTGATTACAATGAGTGTGACGTATATACTTTCCGTGATTAATTCTGTAACTCAACAGCGCTCTTTTGCTGATAGCGTAACAGCTATGGGAGAAAGTGGCGTGGAAATAGTCAAAAACTCTTGGAAAAGAAAAGATTTTCGAAATGCAGATTTGCTTATGAATTCATTTGCCTCTCAATTGTCCAGTTTAGCTGATCAAAAAATGGCCTATCCGATTCTGCAATATTACTATAGCGAGAATTCTAGAAAAGCGATAGCTCCAGCACTAGCCCGATTAGATGATGCCGTCACCATCTGGCAATTTGGCATTCCAGAAGAGAGTGTGCCCAATCAACTCCTTTTGCAGCAGGTTCGTTCGGGCATCGTCAGCTACTTAGATACATTTGAAGAAAATGTTGGAAACGCTTCTGATGATTCACCGCCAAGTATTGATCTAGTTGAAATTCAAACTGCTCATTTGCCCGTGGTTTCTTTGGAAGCTTTTGAAGAGGAAGTGGCGGCTCTTGAAGACCATCGAAGAAAATTATTGCAGTTAGTTCAAGAAGAAGATAGAGAATGGCCATGAAAAAAGGAGATAAATAGTTCCAGCATCTGAAGTGGATAGGAAAGTCTTTTAGTTAAGTAGCTTACTTATTTCGAATGACGGATCATTTGAAAAGACTAATTTTCACAGAAAGGAGCTAGTTAGACTCTTCTTATTTCGTTGATTTTGGCCATATTTTTTTGATAAGAATCCGTTATATGTAAAAATTCGAGTGAAGTTAGAATTATCTGTCAATTAGTATCTATTTGAGCTAAACTGATAAAAAGTTGAATCGTAGCTAATAGTATTAGAGGGGTGGATGAATCATGCCTAATTTTTCGACGGTACAGGAAGTTTTGGAGAATTACAAAGCAGCAGCAGAAGCTCAGGATGTGGAGCAGTTTTTGACAAATTATAATGAAGACATTCATTTATTCGACTGTTGGGGAAGCTGGGAGTGTAAAGGGAAAGAAAATTGGCGTAGCTCTGTAACTGCATGGTTTTCCGATTTGGAAAATGAAGGTGTTGACTTAAGAGTTTCATTTACAGATAGCAAAATAGATGAAGGAACCGATGTTGCTTTTGCTCGTTGCAATGTAACATTTGCTGGCCATAAGAGGTTAGATGGGTCAAAACTTCGTGAGATGACGAATCGTTTTACGTTTGGTTTTCGCAAAATCGAAAATGAATGGAAAATTGTTCACGAACATTCGTCGTTGCCAATCGATTTAGAAACTTTCAAAGGTATGATGAAATCTACATAGTATGGCTGAATTTCATTTAAAGGAGTAAGAGCGATGCTGCCCATTTTAACTGGATATGATATAACACTTCGGCCACTGGAGGAAAACGATCTTCCTAAACTTTGGGAGATCACAACACCTGAAACGTTCCAATTTATGATGAATCCAGTTACAACATATGAGGAATTTGAGATATGGTTGATGGGTACAATTCGTGCGATGAATGAAAGCGGTGATTCGATTGTTTTTGCAGTCCACGATCATTGGACGAATCAACTTGCTGGCTCTACACGTATGTATTTAATCGATGAACAGAACAAAAACTGTGAAATTGGAGCGACGTTTTATGGGGATCAGTTTCGGCGTACACATGTAAATACTGCTGCGAAATTGGTGTTGTTAACGGAAGCATTTGAAAAGCGGCACTATATTCGTGTACAGCTTCGGACAGATGAAAAAAACATCGCTTCTCAACGAGCGATAGAACGCATAGGCGCGAAAAAAGAAGGATTACTCCGAAACGAACGTATTCGTGCTAATGGGGTTATTCGGAATGCGTATTTATATTCCATTTTGCCTGCGGAGTGGATTTCGATAAAACAGATGCTAGAAGAAAAACTGAATAATTATACGTAATCGTGTGAAGTTGAGCCATTTCATTTCCCGATTTACAATAGATGTAATGAATCGGGGAGGTATAAAATCATGAATAACAAACAAATTTCGATTATTGGCGTACCGATGGACCTTGGACAAAATCGTCGTGGTGTAGACATGGGGCCGAGCGCTATTCGTTATGCAGGGGTAGTAGAACGTTTAGAGGCTCTAGGCTATGATGTAACAGACGAAGGGGATATCATCATTCCGAAAGATTTAACGACAGACAAAGAAATGACGCATTTGCGTAATTTGGAAGAAGTCATCGGAGCGAGTACGAATCTTGGGAATAAAGTGCATGACGTCATGGAAAATGGAAAATTTCCTTTAGTATTGGGTGGCGATCATAGTATTGCAATCGGAACATTATCTGGATTAGCAGATCGCTATCAAAATTTAGGTGTGATTTGGTATGATGCGCATGCCGATTTAAATACAGCGGATACATCACCATCTGGGAATATTCATGGGATGCCACTAGCTGTAAGTATTGGTCTAGGACATGAAAAGCTAGTAAACATTCGCGATTTCGCACCAAAGATTAAGCCTGAAAATGTCGTCATCATTGGAGCTCGCTCTGTTGATCCAGGAGAGCGTGAATTGATTAAAGAAAAAGGCATTAAAGTGTTCACTATGCATGAAATAGATAAATTAGGTATGACAACCGTGATGGAATTAACGATGAATTACTTCAAGGAACGCCGTGTAGATGGTGTACATTTGTCACTAGATTTAGACGGAATCGATCCTTTATACACGCCGGGAGTTGGAACACCAGTACCAGGCGGTATCAATTATCGTGAAAGTCATCTAGCGATGGAAATGTTGTATTCATCAAACATGATTACATCGGCTGAATTCGTGGAAGTAAACCCGATTTTAGATGAGAAAAACAAAACAGCAGATGTAGCGGTCGCGTTAATGGGATCCTTATTCGGCGAAAAATTACTATAATATTGGGAACCTTCTCTCGTATATTTTCGAGAGAGGTTTTTTTCGTTTCACCGGAGAAATTTTTTGAATTGTACTGAATTTATCATGAAAGTGATGTTGTACTATAGAACTCTAGGGATGATGTACCGGGTTACGTGCGATTTTCTGGAAATTGGTGCGATTGGAGCGGCTAGAGGTACGCTTTGGAGAAATGAGGCATCTCGTAAAAATCGCTGCTTATTTCATTCCCAAATAAATCGGAATATGCCGAAATTTGTAAGTATTTCACTATAGTGTTTGATATAATTAAAGCAGAGAGAAAAAATTTTAAAAAAAGTGAAACCTGTCGATACGGTAGACCGTATATAGAAGACAGCCGCTTGAGCGGGGGTAAATTTCGGATGGATGCATTGATCAACAAACGAATACAGGAAGTATTAAAAGGCGATCAGACAGCATTTGCGGAAATCGTCGAGCTTTACCAAGATAAGCTATACCGTGTATGCTATCGTATGTTAGGCAACAAGCAAGAAGCGGAAGATATGGCGCAAGAGGCATTCGTACGGGCCTATACGAATATTCATACGTTTGATACGAATCGCAAATTTTCGACGTGGTTGTACCGAATTGGAACCAATTTGTGTATTGACCGTATACGTAAGAAGAAACCAGATTATTATTTAGATGCAACTGTCCCAGGAACTGATGGTTTAGATATGTACTCGCAGCTCGCAGCTTCGGATGAACGACCGGAAGATGAAGTCGTGAAAATGGAAATGCAAGAGCGTGTGCAGTATGAAATCAGTCGCTTGCCGGAAAAATACCGTGCAGTGATTGTGTTGAAATATATGGAAGACCTCCCTCTCCAAGAGATTAGTGATATTCTTGACATGCCGCTTGGTACGGTCAAAACGAGGATTCATCGAGGAAGGGAAGCGCTCCGCAAGCAATTGAGTTCGATGTAGGAGGGGAACGCTATGAATTCGTGCCCAAAGGAAATAGTTGAATATATGCACGAATACTTAGATGGAGACATCCATCCGTCCCATGAGAGCGTGTTAAAAACACATATGCAGGATTGTGCAAGCTGTGCGAATCACTTTCAAGAGTTAAGTAAAGTTGTCGCACTCGTTCAAGGAGTGTCGCATGTGACTGCGCCAGTAGGTTTCGTCAACGGAGTTACAGCGAGATTGCCAAAAGAACACAAAACGGTTAGTTGGAGACGTTGGATGCGAGCACACCCGGTGATAGCAGCAGCGGCCATTTTCCTTTTCTTTATGAGTGGTGCATTTTTTACGAATTTTGAGAATGAAAAGCAGTTTGCTTTCACGAAATACGACAACCTTCAAGTGGATGGTCATACAGTGATTGTTCCTGAAGGTGAAACGATTCCAGGGGACTTACTCGTTCGAAACGGAGACGTTCGGATTGAAGGACATGTAGAAGGAGATGTCACTGTTGTAAATGGCAATGAATACATGGCTTCTACGGGTGCAATCACTGGACAATCGACGGAAGTGAATCAGGCATTTGAATGGTTATGGTACAAACTAAAAGACGGGTTTACGGATACAGGAGACTGGATCGAAAAAACGTTCTAAAAATGGTAACTCGCTTAGCTCCTTAAGCGAGTTTTTTCATGGGATTATGCTATACTTAATCCAAATGACTATGTGCAATCGAAGAACGGAGGGGAAGCTACGTGGCGTTTTTAGAAGAATTTGTGGGGACGACGCCAGTAAGCGTGCTTGTCAATCTGCTCGACATGTTACTTGTATGGTTTGTAATTTATAAAATCATAACGCTCATTCGGGGAACGAAAGCAGTTCAACTGCTAAAAGGGATATTCGTGATTATTATTGCAAGGATTCTCACGGATGTTTTAGGATTTGATACGCTCGGATGGATGATGCAAAAGATTATCGATTGGGGTTTTCTTGCGATTATCATTATCTTCCAGCCTGAATTGAGAAGGGCACTAGAGCAAATTGGTCGCGGTAAATTATTTGCTCGGACGAATATGCAAGAGGCAGAAGAACAAAATCGCTTAATCGAAGCGATGACGAAATCGATTTCGTATATGGCAAAACGTCGGATCGGCGCACTTATTTCAATTGAACGAGAAACTGGATTAAGTGAATATGTCGAGACTGGGATCCCGATGAATTCAGATATTACCTCGGAATTATTAATTAATATTTTTATCCCAAACACCCCTCTACATGATGGTGCAGTTGTTATGCAAAAAAGCAAAATTGCAGCAGCAGCGTGTTATTTGCCATTGTCCGAGAGTCCTTTTATTTCAAAAGAGCTCGGAACTCGTCATCGGGCAGCTCTTGGTTTAAGTGAAGTGACGGATGCGATTACAATTGTTGTATCAGAAGAAACAGGTGCCGTCAGTTTAACGGCAAATGGTGATTTACACCGAAATCTATCGATGGAAGAATTTGAAGCAAGACTTCGCAAAATGTGGTTTGGACCTGAACCGGAAACGACACCAAGCTCTATTTGGACGTGGAGGGGGAAAAAGAATGGATAAGTGGATGGATAGCCCTTGGTTTTTGCGAATAACGGCGCTACTCTTAGCCCTTCTATTATTCCTCACCATTAAGGCAGATCAAAATGCAACGGATTTAGCGAATAGAGGAACACAATCGGATGTGATCCGAGATGTGCCTGTGGAAGTCTATTATGATGATGACAACTTTGTCGTAACAGGAGTTCCAAAAGCGGTGGATTTACGTATAGAAGGACCACCTGCGCAAGTACAATCAATTCGTAATTTACGTGATTTCACCGTTTTCGTCGATTTGCGTAATATGACGATGGGGGAACATCAAGTCACGATTCAGCACGAGAATATTTCGGGTGAGATGGATGTGAAGATCGACCCGGGTGTTGTCACTGTCAATATTGAAGAAAGAGTGACGAAAGAGTTCCGTGTGGAGCCAGAGATGAACGAACGCTTGTTGGCGGAGAATTATGTGATTACTGGTATTGAGTCAGAAACGGAACGTATTTCCGTGACTGGAGCTAAAAGCGTGATTGATAGCATTTCATTTGTAAAGGCATCGGTAGCAGCTGACCAAGGAGTGAAAGAATCCTTCACAAAAGAAGCGGACGTGCGCGTATTAGATCGTGATTTAAATAAGCTTTCTGTATCAATGGAGCCCGCTACAGTCACGGTGAAAGTGACGATAGAGCAATACAGTAAAACACTTCCACTCGATTTGCAAGAACAAGGAACTCCACCCGATGGCGTAACGATTAACTCATTGCGACTTAAAACGGCTTCGGTTCGCGTATATGGTAATAAGGGAATTATCGATGCACTCGATTCACTTCCAGTATCTGTGGACGTTTCCAAGTTGAATGAAAGCTCCACGGTGGAAGGAAAGGTCACCTTGCCAGATGGTGTGACAAAAATCGATCCAGAAAAAATTGAGATCGAAGCGAATATAACAAAACAAGATGAAACTGCGATGAGCAGATTAAACGAACCGGTGACGGATTAATTAAACAAGCCAAGTGGCATTGTTTCAGATTTGAAGGAGAGAATAGTATACATGGGTAAATATTTTGGTACAGATGGTGTTCGTGGCGTTGCGAATAGTGAGCTAACACCTGAATTAGCGTTTCAATTAGGTCGTGTTGGAGGATATGTTCTAACAAAAGGCTCTGCGGAGCGCTCGAAAGTACTAGTTGGTCGTGATACACGTATCTCAGGTCATATGCTAGAAGGTGCACTTACAGCTGGTTTATTATCAGTCGGAGTAGAAGTTATGCGCCTAGGTGTCATTAGTACACCAGGTGTCTCGTATTTAACACGTGTGATGAGCGCGGAAGCTGGTGTTATGATATCTGCATCGCATAATCCTGTAGCAGATAACGGCATTAAATTCTTTGGCTCGGATGGCTTTAAGCTAACCGATGAACAAGAAGCGGAAATGGAAGCTCTGTTAGATGGAGACGGATCTGAGATTCCTCGTCCAATCGGAGGAGATCTAGGAACAATTACAGACTACTTTGAAGGCGGCCAAAAATATATTAGCTATTTGAAGCAATCAGTGGATGAAGACTTCGTTGGCATTCATGTGGCATTAGACTGTGCACACGGAGCAACTTCCTCGATCGCGACACATTTGTTTGCCGATTTAGATGCCGACCTTTCCACAATGGGTGCTTCTCCAAATGGCTTGAATATTAATGCGGGTGTCGGTTCCACTCATCCAGAAAAATTAGCAGAGCTAGTGGTTGAAAAAGGCGCGGACGTTGGATTAGCGTTCGACGGCGATGGAGACCGCTTAATCGCAGTAGATGAAAAAGGAAACATCGTAGACGGCGACCAAATCATGTATATTTGTGCAAAGCACTTAAAAAATGAAGGTCGTTTAAACAATGACGCGGTTGTTTCTACTGTCATGAGCAACATGGGCTTCTATAAAGCACTGGAAGAACATGGTATGACAAGCGTTAAAACAGCAGTAGGCGATCGATATGTCGTCGAAGAGATGAAGAAGAATGGATATAACCTTGGTGGAGAGCAATCAGGACACATTATTTTCCTCGATTACAACACAACTGGTGACGGATTGCTGACTGGGCTTCAATTAGTCAATATCATGAAAATGACAGGGAAGAAATTATCCGAGCTTGCAGCTGAGATGACTATTTTCCCTCAAAAACTTGTGAATATCCGCGTGACAGATAAACATGCCGTAACGGACAACGAAAAAGTCGCTGCCGTGATTGCGGAAGTGGAGAAGGAAATGGACGGGGATGGACGTGTTTTAGTACGCCCTTCTGGAACAGAACCACTTGTTCGCGTAATGGTGGAAGCACCAACAGCAGAAGCATGTGAAAACTATGTAGAACGCATTGCACAAGTTGTGCGTGATGAAATGGGACTAAACGAATAATATAGGTGAGACTCGGCCATGCGAATGGTCGGGTTTTTTTGTAGAGATGGAAGAGTGGAGTGCGTTGCGTAGAATAAGTAGAGCGATAGGTAAATTAACGTGGATATGCGTAACATAACGTTCATGATTGGTATGTTAACTCGAATTTAGGTCAAATAACTCGAGAAGGTAATTAGTTTGGCTACAGTGTTTGAGAACGATTTGAGAATAGATGTAGTGGAGGCGGAACGAATTTTACTGTGAATCGGTGATGCTGATTTTATTTCCAATAAAGGATTGGTTCGTGTTCTTAAAATCTGCACCTGTATAACGTTGAGAAGGTTTCGCCGTGCCAGGAATAGGTAATAGTACATTATTGACGTTAACTGCTATATTCAGTATGATGAACATGCTGCAGATGGAATGATTTCCTAGTAGTCGCAGGAGGAGGAAAGTTTGCGTCAAATCGGAAAACAGTTGAAGCGCCAGAGCTAAAGAAATCGGACGGAAATGATCTTTAGCAGACGAGGTGGAGGTTTATCGAAGTTTCGGCGGATGCCTCCCGGCCGCGATACCCGGTCGTCATGTTATTTCTTAAAGCCCGGAAGTGATTTCGGATGGAAAGGAAATAGTGGGTACAGTAAAAAGCGTCTGCACGCGAATGCAGGACGCTTATTTGAATTTTTATAAATGGAGGATTTACACATATGTGCGGTATCGTAGGATATATTGGGGAAATTGATGCAAAAGAGATTTTATTAAAAGGGTTAGAGAAGCTAGAGTATCGTGGATATGACTCGGCTGGTATTGCTGTGCGCAATGAAGCGGGAATTACGGTATTTAAAGAAAAAGGTCGTATTGCGGATCTTCGTTCTGCAGTAGATACAGGCGTTGAAGGCAAAACTGGAATTGGACACACTCGTTGGGCAACACACGGTGTGCCAAACCAAGTAAATGCGCATCCACACCAAAGTACAAGTGGCCGTTTTACGTTAGTGCATAATGGCGTTATCGAAAACTATCATTTATTGCAAAAAGAATATTTACCAGGCGTGGAAATGAAGTCTGACACAGACACAGAAGTAATTGTGCAGTTAATCGAGAAATTCGTGAATGACGGGATGACAACGGCAGAAGCATTCCGTAAAACATTAGGTCTACTTCATGGGTCGTATGCGATTGCCTTATTAGATGCAGAAGAAGCGCAAACTATTTATGTGGCAAAAAACAAAAGCCCACTGTTAGTTGGACTTGGCGATGATTTCAATGTGGTCGCATCGGATGCAATGGCGATGCTACAAGTAACGGATCGCTATGTAGAATTGCATGACCAAGAAATGGTCATCGTAAAAAAGGAATCAGTCGAAATTCAAACGCTAGACGGTAAAACAGTAGCACGTGATTCATATGTGGCGGAACTTGATATGAGCGATATTGAAAAAGGAACATATCCTCACTACATGTTAAAAGAGATTGATGAGCAACCTGCTGTTATGCGTAAAATCATTCAAGCGTATCAAAATGATGCAGGTGAGTTAACGATCGATTCGAACATCGTGGATGCTATCAATGCTGCAGATCGTTTATATATTATTGCTGCTGGAACGAGCTACCACGCTGGATTAGTCGGAAAAGGCTATTTTGAGAAATTAACAGGAAAACCTGTAGAAGTGCACATTTCAAGTGAATTTGGCTATAACATGCCACTTCTGTCAGAAAAACCGTTATTCATTTTCATTACGCAATCTGGTGAGACTGCAGATTCGCGTCAAGTGTTAGTGAAAATCAAAGAGCTTGGACATCCAACACTGACAATTACAAACGTACAAGGATCGACTCTTTCTCGTGAAGCTGACCACACGTTGTTACTACATGCGGGTCCAGAAATTGCCGTTGCATCGACAAAAGCATATGTAGCGCAAATTGCCGTGCTTGCAGTTGCGGCTACTGTTGCAGCGAAACAAGCTGGAAAAACAATCGATTTTGACTTAGTACATGAACTAGGAATTGTCGCCAATGCGATTCAAGCGATGGTTGACTCTAAAGATGAAATGGAAGCAATTGCGAAAGACTTCTTAGCTACAACTCGTAATGCGTTCTTCATCGGACGTAATGTCGACTTCTACGTAAGTTTAGAAGGAGCATTGAAACTAAAAGAAATCTCCTACATCCAAGCAGAAGGGTTTGCTGGTGGGGAATTAAAACACGGTACAATCGCGTTAATCGAAGACGGTACGCCAGTGTTCGCACTTGCGACGCAAAAAGCAGTCGCGTTGAACATTCGTGGAAACGTAAAAGAAGTAGTTGCTCGTGGTGCGAAACCATCCATCATTTCAATGGAAGGTATGGAAGAAGAGGGAGACACATTAGTGATCCCACCAGTTCATCCATTGTTGACACCACTCGTGTCAGTAATACCTTTACAATTAATCAGCTACTATGCAGCTCTACACAGAGACTGTGACGTAGACAAACCAAGAAACTTAGCAAAATCAGTAACTGTAGAGTAAATAGTAAATGCCATCTAGAGATAAATCTAGGTGGCATTTTTTGTCTATATTTATTTGCATCTCAAGTTAGAATTAATTTATTTTCTTAATTTCCTTCACAACCGCTTTCCCTGGTTTAGAGCCAATGATATCCCCCTGAATCGTTGCTTGGACTTTATCACCAATTTCATATTCCTCAGTTGTAACTCCTTCTAAATTAGTGAAATCAAAAATCCAAGTATTCATATCATTTTGGGGTAATTCTTCTTTAAGCCATTCAAATTCAACCATGTTTACATCTTCAACAATAAGAAGCATATTGTCTTTAATTTCAAGGACATAGCCTTGGACCGTAACTTCTGGCATTTCATTCTGTTCTATTTCAGATTGTTCTATTACGTACTCTGCAATCTCCGTCAATTTCTCACCATCATAACTTTGATCACAAGAAGTCCATTTGAATTCACGTTGACCACCATTTATATGAACCTTTAGTTGATAGTTCTTTGCATCTTCCTCAGTACATTTAGCTTGCAAATCTTTTTCACCTAAATAATTCATCAGTACCAATTCTTTATAAACCTCTTGCATAACGCTTTCGGGTAACTCAAAATCCTTTGTACTTTGAGTTTCTTGAGTACTGATAACTTTTTTCATCGTTTTACTTACAGTATTTATTTCGTTCTCAAGCTCAATACCATACTTCAATTCAATTTCAAATAAGTCTTGCTGATTCATGTTATAGTCTATTTGTAAAACACTCTCCATCCCATAAGGCAACCCCTTACAGTCGGTTACAATATATGCTATATTAGTCGGGTTTGATTCAACCAATAGTTTGCCGCAAGTGATTGTAGTGACTTGACCACTTCCATAAGTATCTCTAGTGGTATCGTGCTCCACTTCAATTGTATCCCCGTTATAACTTAAATCCGTGACCATTGGATCTCCTTCAATCGTATAATGGACAATCCGCAAATCAGAAGCTATCCCTTTTTGAGTGTTTTCAAAAAAGACCTGCATATTTTTAACACCTTCAACTCCGCCATGCGTATTAATGACATCAACGTCACTTACCCCCTTTACTGAAGGTTTTACTCTCTCTTGCATCTCATCAGAACCATTAGAGGTATTACAAGCTACTAGAAGGCAGGCTAGTACAAAAAGATATACGATGTACTTTATTTTTAACATCGAATTATCACATCCATCTTTATAGAATTTTCCGCTATTTTTATTCATAACAGCTCTGTAAAATCAAAATAGAGCCACTGTAGCATCTCCTTCTTGACATTACATCCACTACTCCACCCTCACAAAATAAAAATCAGTACACAGTTGTATTCTGTGAAAGTAATGAGACAACAATTCCCATTACATGACTGAACCAAGCAAAGTATTTATTTACTTAATTGATTATAGGAAATGAACCTCAAAAACTAGGGTAATCACAGCCGAAAGTTGATTTATCAATGTTTCAAAAACCCAATTATCACTCATTGAATATTAAATGGATTTACATATATTAACTTTCAACACCAGTTCCCAAAAAACCTTTTTTCTTTAACTAAACGGCATTGTTCGTACGCTGTCTCGAATTTTTTGTGGTAAAAAATAGAAAGAATGCAGATGGAAGTAAAGCCAAGGGGAATAAAAGAGTGAGAAAAAGGGAGAGAGGAAAAGGGTTGGGGAAATTTTGGGAAGAAACGAATAACCGATACACAATGATTTAGGTGGCATTTTTTATTCTAAAAATATCATTTTATCGTAAATCCTCACTTCATACTGCTAATTCAATATTTGTTGTTTATTGCAAAATTAAAGTGCGGTTTTGCACTAATTCTGCACACTTAATGGGTATAGTACAGATAAGAGCAGAAAAGGAGGAAGAACTTTGAGTAAAAAAATGAAAATGTTTATTAGTGCATTAACAATGACGGCGATAACTGGGCTTGCGGCATGTGGAGCAAGTGACGATATGGATTCTCATGAGAATATGGGCGAAATGAAAAAAATGGATAACGAGATGGACCATTCTGAAATGGAAATGTCAGGTTCTGGAGAAGTACCTACAGGATTAGAAGCGTCAGAAAATCCAACATTCGAAGTAGGAGATACTGCCATTATTACGGCAGATCACATGGAAGGGATGAAAGATGCAAAGGCTACAATTGTTGGGGCGTTTGAAACTGTTGCTTATAGTATTTCTTATGATCCAACTAATGGTGGACAACGAGTAGAGAATCATAAATGGATTATTCACGAGGAGATTCAAGATGCTACGGATGAGCCGTACAAAACTGGTGATGAAGTAAAAGTAAAGGCGGACCATATGAAAGGTATGGATGGTGCGATCGCAACAATCGATTCTGCTGAAGAAACGACGGTATATATGGTTGATTTTGAAATGACGACTACTGGAGATAAAGTTAAAAATCATAAATGGGTAACGGAAGATGAATTAACGAAACAGTAATTATAAATACGGACAGACTAAAACGACTGTCTATAGCCAAGTTGCCCGCTTGCAAAGCATACTAGGATGTTTTATTTCCCATACTGAAAGGTAGAGTTAATAGAGAGTATAGGAAAAGGAGTGGGAAGATTGGATAAAGAACAGATGAAGAAAAAAATTCTAGAGGTATTAGAAAGAAGACAGACTGGTGTACTTGCTACGGTCAAACAAAACAAGCCACATTCAAGATACATGACATTTTTTCATGATGAGTTAACATTTTATACACCGACAAGTATCGAAACGCACAAGGCAGAAGAGATTGAAGAGAACCCGAATATCCATGCATTAGTAGGATATGAAGGGGAGGGATATGGAGATCCATATCTCGAAATAGAAGGTACTTCTACAATTCAAGATGATAAAGAGTTAAAGGAAAAATTTTGGTCAGAGCAAATGTCCCATTATTTTGAAGGTCCAAATGATCCTAACTATGTGCTTCTTGAAATCAAACCAAGTTTAATTAGATTAATGAACAGTGAAGAGAAAGAACCGCAAGTCTTGGAGCTGTAAATGAACGCATTTTAATGTGAATAAAAAGAATAAATTCACGTGCCATCTAGAGAAATCTAGATGGCTTTTTTTGGATATTAAAGGTCAGAGAGAGGGAAGTGTCGAATAATGATAGATAGATCAGTCACAAAATTATCGATTGAATGAAGGGGTCAGCGATGGGAAAAAGAAATTATCTAATAGAAGGCGTTTCTTGTACAGGCAAGACAACGGTTTGCAATGAATTGCAGAGTAGAGGTTATCACGCGATTCATGGGGATAGGGAATTGGCATATCAAGGTGATCCAGAAACGGGAGAACCGACAAATAGCGGAACACACGAGAATCATATTTGGGATTTAGATAAAGTAAAAGCTTGCGTAGCTAACAGTGATGAAGAGATAACATTTTTCTGTGGAGGTTCGAGGAACTTTTCGAAGTTTATCGAGTTATTTGATGGTGTGTTTGTTCTCGATATCGACAGGGGTACTTTACAACAGCGACTGGATGAACGACCACAAAATGAGTGGGGCGCAAAGAAATCGGAACGTGATCTTATTTTGCGACTCCACGAAACGAAAGAAGACATTCCGAAAAACGGGGTGCTCATCGATGGTACTAAGTCAATTGAGCAAGTCGTTGATGACATACTCTTTCATTGCGAAAAAAATGATAGACAACAAACATAATATACGATCACTCTTTAACAAGAGAAAGATTTTTTCTGTAAAATAGAGGTTTTTATCCCAAAGATCAACTATATTAGTGATGCCATTGAACAGTTAGAAGACACATTCTATCAAGGAGGAACATCATGAAATTTATATGTATGGGTTATTTGAATCCGGAGAAAATGGATGCACGTCCAGAAGCGGAGATTGAAGAAGTGATGAATGAATGCGCCGTACAATTGGAGACATTTTTTCAAAGCGGGAAAGTACTCTTAGATGTGGGTCTAGAAAAAGAGGTAAAATCACTTTCTCGCAAGAATGGCCAAATTGTCATTCAAGAGGTTCAGCAAACTAATGAGGCTATCGGAAGTGTTTTTATGATTGAGGCACAGGATATGGAAGAGGCAATTAAAATCGCTTCCTTACACCCCACTGTCCAGGTGGAAAAGGGAGTAGAGTTTGAATGGAGAATTGAGATTCACCCTATCCATTTCTTCCAGGAATTTTAACGTAGCCTTTGAAAGAAATTGATTTCAATCACTGACCTTAAAAGTGAATCATTAAAAGGTGGGAAGAAGTATGACAAATATAATCGAAACGTATAAGAAAATCATCCATCGTCATTCAGTAACGCAACTCGTCTATAGTCCATCGAAGGAACAGTGGTCTATTAGTCAAGTTATAGATCACTGTATCGCAGTGGCAGAAGAATATCTAGAGAGTGCAATTGATTGCTTAAATGAAAGTAATGAGCAAAGCGAAGGAAAAACTGAGTTTGGTGACAAGTTGTTTACGAATGGTGGATTTCCGCCGATTAAGATTAAGCTGCCTAAAGAGATGAACGCAGCACCTAAAAATTCTGAGAATAAAGATGCTCTCCTGACGCGATTAGATGATTTAGCTAACAGTATGAATGCTGCGGAAGTGAACATTCGTAAAACGAACCCGAGGTTGAAGCTTCAACACGGCGGTTTCGGCTGGTTAAATGCGCGTGAATGGTTCGAGTTAATCGATATGCATTTTCGTCATCATCTTCGTCAGATAGATGCGATGGACCAAAAGATAAAATGGAACCAAATTTAGAGTAATGTAAGTAATGTCAGAGAAATTTTTCTTTCTAACGTGTGCTTTCTTCCACTCGAAATGCCTATTCATTAAAAGTGATGTATTAGAAATTACCAAGTAGAGTAATTCAGAAAATAGTAAGGGTAAGGACAATAGAATAGCGAGTAGTCTACCTAAGTCAGTAAATAGGTAGTGTTATTTGTTTAATAAATTTATGTGGTTTATAGGAAAGTAATTGTATCCGCATTACAATCAATGGACATTCTTAAAATACCAAAAACCTTCATTACATGCATTGTATCTAAGGTGTTACCATTAAAATAGGTTGAATTATATTTAGTAATACCGTAATTTTTTTGTATAACCAACCCTATTATGTGAGTAAATTTTAAACACATGATAGGGTTTGCTTGGTTACATCAATGTATGTAAAAGTTTTGGTTACTTGGTGTTGAGAAGAATCGACTCATTCATCCTATAATTTAATAAAATTTGAATTAATACTATCTCCACTCGTGTTCTAAGATACTGTACATTAGTGAATCTCGCCATCCGTCTTTTATCATCAAATCTTCACGAATTTGGCCTTCTTTAACCATACCTACCTTCTCCAGTACTTTTGTCGAAGCTATGTTTCTTGGGTCACAAGTTGCATATATCCGATGAAGTTTAAGCACGTCAAATCCAAACTCAATTAGAAGAGTTGCAACTTCTGTTGCAAAACCTTTACCCCAGTAATCTGGATTCACAATATATGCGATTTCTCCAGCTTTGTTTCTAAAATCTCTTATCTTAAACTCTCCAGCACCAATCATATTCTCTTTATATATCATCGCAAATACAAATCTTTTCCTTGGTACTTGACGAGCATCTCTTATGACTTGATTTACAAAATTGATGGAGTCTTCTTCGGTATTTGGTCCCCAAGGTTGATATTGGGATACTAAATCTTGTGATGCGTATTTATGTACGTCAAACCAGTCACTCTTAGTCATTTCTCTTAACAATATTCTGTCATTTGAAAATTCCAATTGTGTTCCCTCCGCAATCCTAACAAAATCGAGTTTTCCCACAAAACCGTTAAGATATTTTATGTACTTTTTTCACAAACTTTCTATTACACTAACATAAATATTTAATACGCTACCTAAACCTTGATAAGTGATAGATGGAAAATTGTTACTCAAACTCTTTTAAAAATATCCAAATTTAATTCAAATCTAGAAATTGAAATCATTATACTCAAACTTCCGTATTAATTCACCTCTTCTTGGAAAAATAAGCAGGAGGTGAATGTGGTGGGTGATAATGTGAGTTATTTTCAATTGATTATGGAAACGATCATTACTTTTTTTGTATTGTTAATGATGACAAGGTTCTTAGGGAAAAAGCAACTGAGTCATTTAACTTTTTTCAATTATATAACAGGAATCACTATTGGATCTCTTTCAGCAAACATGGTGTTGTTGAGTTCGAACGATTTTTTAAAAGAGCTAACAGCCCTTGTTCTATGGTGTGCATTGGCGTCGTTAGTTGGATTTATTAGCATGAAGTCAGGAAAGTTACGTGTGATTCTGGACGGTCAGCCAACAATTGTTGTGAAAAAAGGGAAGATTGATCGAAAGGCGTTAGTTCGAACAATGATTAACGTTGACGACTTAACGATGATGATGCGTCAAAAAGATGTATTTTCCATTTCAGAAGTGGATTATGCGATTTTAGAGCCAAATGGTGCGTTAAGTATCTTGAAAAAGCCCGAGTTTCAGTCGGTCGTGACCAGCGATTTTCAGTTGAACAAGCCATCGCCAAATTTTCTTCCAACGGAAATAATTGTGGATGGTAAGATTATTTATCAAAATTTGAAAGAACTTGGGTTAAGTCAAGAGTGGCTAACCAATGAGTTAATGAAAGAAAATGTATCGACGATTGAAACCATTATTTATGCGGAATTACAACCAAATGGTGAGTTAATCATTCAACAAGCTTAATCGCTTGAGCATATTCAGACTAGAGCGTAGATAATGAGCTGTAATCACTCCGGAATTATTCAATATTACCCTATAAAAGTACCCTCATTAACGCGTTTCATTGAGACGGTTAATCACCTGGATTGCCTCTTCTACAGTCGTCACATCATAAATTTCGACGTTTGCGTGAAGTTCTTTTTTTATAGTCGCTGCCTCTTTCGCATTTTCACTCGGTACAATGAAATAAGGAATCCCCGTTTTTTCGATAATTTGAATTTTTTCTTTTATGTTTCCAATTGTTAAAACGGTCCCATTTTCATTAACCGCTCCAGTCACAGCTATAGGGACATGATTTTCAAAATCTCCTTCTTTAACACGCCCATTTAAAGCTAAACTTAACCCCGCACTATAGGCATCTATCTTTGGACGATCTAGAAAATTTTTGAGCCATGGGTCTTCTTTACCTAAGTAGCGCGTCACATTTTTTCTAGTATCTTCTGTTAAATTTCCTTTCCGAAGATGGAGCCATGTGAGCAATTGTCTGTTTTTAACCCCATAGATCATTCTGTTCGTTACTTCTATTATAGAGAGTACTTTTACACGTTCTTGAAGCAACAATTCCTTCGCTGCCTGCATACTTTCGACGTTCCGTATCTCCATCTCACCAACCCCAATGGAATAAATGGATGAGCCAGCTAATGCTTCATCAGGCTGAACATATCGATACGCTATATGCGTAACAGAAGCGTACCCGAGTAAAACAAATTCATAACAAAACAAAACCGTTAGGATGCTTGTTGCAATAGCAATATTTTTCCTTTTACCGGGCTTCTTCCGTTTCTTGAGCAATAAAATAGTTAGCCAAATTCCAAGTATCACTATTCCAACCAACAAAAAGAAAACGAATAGTAACTCTGTAATGGCTTCTTGCAAATACGAGATAAGAAAAAGGAGATAGTATAGAATTGGAAGTGTGATAGAAACAACTTTCGATTTATTCATCGCAACAATTAGCCTCCAGCTTAAACTTGTTTTCATCGTACCATACATATTGGAATATATTTCAAATTCTATCGAAAAGATGGAACTTATTTGGCTAGAATTTCGTACGTAGTACATACACAAAGGAGCGATACAAATGGACAGTATTATATTCGATTTAGATGGTACACTGTGGGATCCAATTAATACCGTTTTAGCTGCTTGGAATAAACAAATTCTTGCTTACGATGCTAGTAAATCTCCGTTAACGAGAAAAGATTTCGAAGGCATTATGGGAATGCAGTTACATGAGTTTAGTGGCATTTTATTCCCCGATATGGAGGAGAAAGAACGCGCGACGCTAATCAATGCGTGCTGTGAATCAGAGCATGCCGAAATTGAGAAGATTGGCGGGAACCTTTATCCGAATGTAGAAAAAGTTTTAAAGGAGCTTTCAAAGAAGTATCCATTATTTATCGTCAGCAATTGTAATGACGGTTATATTGAAGCGTTTTATGCGTATCACAAGCTGGATCCATACTTTCAAGACTTCGAAAACCCAGGGAGGACAGGATTGTCAAAAGGAGAAAATATTCAACTCGTGATGGAGAGAAATAATCTCTCTGCACCTATCTATATTGGTGATACCGATGGAGACCGAAGATCGGCAGAATTTGCGGGTATACCGTTTGTCTACGCGGCGTATGGATTTGGGAAAGTGGATGGCTATGACATGAAAATAGAGTCGGTGGAAGAGTTACTCACGAAGATCGACTACATATAGGAATGGGGGTTCAATTAAATGACAACATTAGATAATATAAAGAGAATCTTGGAAGATAATTATGCTCTTTCCATTGAAAAAATAAAGGAATTATCTATTGGAAGTGATCCTAATTCAAAAGTATACGAGATTATAGACCGAAATGAGACCAGTTACTTTCTCAAAGCGCGTATTGGGGAAGAACAAAACGTCGGAACTCTCGTGTTAGCTGCACTTCATTCACAAGGAATAGAACATGTGATAGCTCCACTTCAAACGCGGAATGGTGAAGTAGGCGTGAGGAAAGAAGATGTGTCGTATTATCTCTTTCCATTCATTGAAAGTAAGGATGCATATGAGATCGAGTTGTCCGATTCTCAGTGGACGGAACTCGGAGAAGTATTGCGAAGAATTCAATCGGTCCAACTTCCAGACGTTTTAGTGGAATTACTTCCGAAAGAAGATTTTCGTTCAAGGAATGTAGAGATTGTAAAAAAATATGATGATTGCTTCATGACTGAGCAGTTTGTAAACAAACTAGCAGCACGCTTAGCCGTTTTTTGGCGCGAACATCGACGATATATCTTGCAGTTAGTAGAGAACACAGAACGTGCAAGTGAACGATTGGTTAGACAAGATCATGAGTTCGTCTTATGTCATTCTGATTTACATCCTGGAAATATTGTTGTTTCAACCGAAGGAAATTTGTTTCTCGTGGATTGGGATACTCCTATTCTTGCCCCAAAGGAACGCGATCTAATGTTCATCGGGGGAGGGCATCGTTTTCGAAATGAAAATAGCGAAGCTTTCTATCAAGGGTATGGACAGACAGAAGTAAACATAAGCGCGCTCACCTATTACCGAAATGAACGGATTTTGGCGGATATTGCGGTGGATACTATGCAAATTCTCGAGCAAGAAGGTTCGTTAGAAGATCGTGAACAAGCGTATTATTTCCTGACTAGACAGTTTGAACCTTGGAGAGAAGTAGAGGTTGCACTAAAAGTATTTAGTTAACACGCAATCGTCCTATTCTATAAGTCTCCCTCAATTGTAGGTGTTGTAAGAGGATTATAACTTCTTCAACTATTTGCAGGGTGTATATACCTTGAGGACTTTAAGTTATTATGTAATTATGTTATAATGTAATTACAGAATTATGTTATAATTTTTGTGCTACTTCACATACTATATAGAAAGGATGATAAAGGTGAGTGTCGAAACTATGAAAGAAAAACGTTTTACTCGAAAGATTCATCAGACTGGAAACAGTTTAACAGTCGGTATTCCTTCTGAAATTTCCGAAAAGCTGAACCTTCAAAAAGGTGAGGAGCTTGAAGCGATATTTGTAGAAGGAAAAGATGAAATAATTTATAGAAAAAAAGAGATTTCTTATTTACCTAAAGGAATTGATAAAGAATTTTTAACAGTTCTTGAAGGCGTGATTGATGACTACCACGAAGCATTGCTTAATTTAAAAGATCGCTAATTATTCGCTTAGTCATTGGAGGAATTGACGTTGAACATCAAACTATTGTCGGATGAGCAATATTTAGCAATACATTATGCGATTATGAAGAAACATGATGATTTAGACCAAGCGGGTATAAAATATTTAGACCGATTCGAAGCAATGATTGAAAGGCCATCCTCACACTTTTTCGGTGAAGAATTATATCCTAGCGTGGTGGAAAAAGCTTGCTGTATATATCACTCCATAACTACAACACATATTTTTCAGAATGGTAATAAACGAACCGCATTTGCTGCATTTCTAGTTTTTCTCAGAATGAACGGTTTCACGATTTCTTTAACGAATAAACAAGCGGAAGATTTCACAGTATATCTAGCAGTAGATGAAAAATTTAAATCAAATGACGCAGTTTCAATTTTAGTTCGAGAAATGGAGCCGTATATCAAACCACTCAAACCTGACAACTTCTAATCGCATAATTTTTAGGCAAAGCATTCTATCGTTATATTGCTAGGTTGTGAACAATGCAATAATAAGGAGATCCTTTCGATGAACATTTCAATACGCTCCTGCACAATGAATGACCTTTATGCGCTCCAAACGCTCGGAATACTAACTTATGATGAAACGTTTAGAGCCCACAATACGGACGTGATAATGAAAGAGTATTTGGATGCTGCATTTCATTTAAACAAGCTAAAACGAGAGCTTGAAAATGACAATTCTGGTTTCTACTTTGCGTCTGTTGATGACAAGTTGGCTGGTTATTTAAAAGTGAACGTAGGCGCTGGGCAAACGGAAGATATGGGAGAAGATACGCTGGAAATTGAACGTATCTATGTTCTACAGGAATTTCAAAAGCATGGTGTCGGCAAGCTTTTATACCAAAAAGCATTGGATATTGCGAATGAAAACGAGAAGAAGAAAATTTGGCTAGGCGTATGGGAAAACAATTTTAATGCACTTGCTTTTTACAATAAACTTGGTTTTGTCCGTCATTCATCACACTCCTTTTTCATGGGAGATGACGAACAATTGGATTACATAATGTTGAAAGAAATTTAATATGGTAGATAGAACAGAGAATCTTGATGACTAAGGTTCTCTTTATTATTGGAATAAAATGCAGTTGAAAAATTTTACCATTTGAGAATGGTATCCACTATAATCAAATAAAGTGTAGGAATAACAAAGGGGATACGAAAATGTTAATCGTTACAACAGAAAGAATCGAGAATTATGAAGTGAAAGAAGTGTATGGGCCTGTTTTTGGTTTGACGGTTCGAGCACGAGGACTTGGAAAAGACATTGTGGCATCGTTTAAAGGGTTGATGGGTGGAGAGATTAGTCAGTATACAGAAATGCTCGAGGATGCGAGAAAACAAGCGGTAGATCGGATGGTCGTCAATGCGACTGCAATGGGAGCAAATGCGATTGTTATGATGCGTTTTGACTCGGGTGAAATAGGACAAAACATGAGCGAAATTGTGGCGTATGGAACTGCAGTCAGAGTAGAGAAGAAACAGTAATGGAATGGATTCTTGGATTTTACGGAATTCAATTCATTGTCGTACTTATACTTATTATTGGGTCGTGGTTTATCTGGGATCGAAGAATGAAGAATCGACATGGGAATGCCGTTCCAAATGGATTTGAACGAACTTCCGAAGTATCGATTGATCCAACAACGAATAAACGTCTTGTCGTCTATTTTAACTCAACGACAGGAGAGCGATTCTATAAGGAAGAGGAAGGAGTGAAGTGAATGTATTCTGTCATCTATTTGTATCCGGTGAAATTAGAAAACAAAGCGAAATTTGTTTCAATCAATAAGCAGGCTGGGGAAATTTATGTTGAATATGGTGCACTGTCGGATGAAACGTTCCAACCCGTTCATATTGACGGGAAATATAACAGTATTGGACTAGGCGAAAATATCGAACTTCACGAGAATGAAACACTGATGTTTTCCATCGCGACCTTTATTGATAAAGGACATCATGATGAGGTGTTAGAAAAAGTGGACCAAGATTCTCGCATCTTGTCCTTATTTGAAGACATGAAGGCAACGATTGATATCACTCGCATTGTTCGCGGAGAATTCGAACGAGTGTAAATGTACCAAGAGTGTTTTTCAATGAATGTAGGTTATTTTGTTTTAACGAATGCAAGTTTCAGAATTTAATGAGGTAGAAAGAAAAGAGGTAGTAAGATGGACAATTTTCCTGTCGTCATTATTGGAGCCGGGTTAAGTGGTTTACGTATTGCCTCTTTGCTGATGGAACATAATATTCCGTTCAAAGTAATAGAAGCACGGGAACGAGTTGGAGGAAGGGTTTTAACCGCTTCCGCAAGTAGCAGTCAAAAAGAGTTGAACGTGGACTTAGGTCCAACGTGGTTCTGGCCGGAGAGCGAAACGTTCATGACGAAATTAGTCCATGAGTTGAAGTTAGAAACATTTGAGCAATATACGACAGGAGCAATGCTTTCTGAACGGACTCCAAGTCAGCCGCCAGAACGCTTTCACTTGCCTGAAAACGCTATTGCTAAGTCACGTCGATTTGAAGGTGGCGTACAATCATTAATCGATGCCTTGTATAGAAAAATCCCGTTAAACCAGCTAGAACTTTCCACCCGTGCCGTCACTGTTCAATTACTGAACAATTCAGAAGTAGTCGTGGAATCTATCTGCCAAAATGGAGAGCACAAAAAAGAACAAGCGAGAGCGGTCGTCATGACCGTACCTCCACGTATTATTTCACGGGATATTCAGTTTATTCCTTCCTTACCAACAGTCGTAACAACACATCTCCAACAAACGGCAACTTGGATGGCGGGACAAGCCAAATTTGTTGCGGTATATGACCGGCCGTTTTGGCGTGAGAAAGGTCTTTCTGGATATGCAACAAGCTGGGTTGGTCCTCTACAAGAAATACATGATGCATCTCCTCAGAACGACGGAGCTGCTCTATTTGGATTTGTGGGAATTCCAGCTATAGAAAGACAGTCGCTAGGAAAAGATCAAGTAATTCAGTTTGCGCTCGATCAACTTGTTCGATTATTTGGCCAAGAAGCTGCGAGTGTAAAAGAGATTTTTTATCAGGATTGGTCGTTAGAGAAAGAAACTGCCACAAAAGAGGATTTTCCACCATTACGTGATTTTCCACACTACCACCCTATCTTAGTAAAGGGAGAATGGAACAACAAAATCTTTTTCGCAGGAACAGAAACGAGTGCAGAGTTTGGCGGTCATTTAGAAGGTGCGCTTCGTTCTGCAGAATTCGTTGTAGAACAACTGCGTAACCTTAATAAGTAGAAAGAATGAGAATAACAAATATGAAGTAGATAAAAGGACGGAGCATCTCACCAAGAGTGAAATGTCCGTCCTTTCATTTTCCGATATCAAAGCTTATTGCTGAATGTCGCTTACTTTCACGATCGCTTTTCCTACATTCGCGCCTTTGAATAAATCTAAAAACGCGTCAATCGTATGGTCAAAACCTTCTGTAATTGTCTCTTCATACGTGAGCTTTCCTTCTTTTAGCCATTCTGCAAGTGCGTCCGCACCTTCTTTGAAACGAGGTGCATAATTTCCAACTGTAAAGCCTTGCATGAGTGAGCTTGTTTTAATTAAATAACCTTGAACGCGCGGGCCAATATCGGCACTCGACTTGTTGTAAGCAGAGATTGCTCCACAAACCGGAATACGTGCAAAATTGTTTAATAGCGGGAATACTGCATCCCCAATTTCGCCACCAACATTTTCAAAATAGACATCAATGCCATTTGGACAAACTTTCGCAAGCGCATCTCCGACGTTTTCCGTTTTGTAATTAATTGCTTCATCAAAGCCAAACTTGTTTTTAATCAGATTTGCCTTTTCATCAGAACCAACAATCCCAACTACACGAGCACCTTTAATCTTCGCAAGTTGTCCCACGACAGAACCTACAGCACCAGCTGCACCTGAGACGACAACCATTTCACCTGCTTGAGGTTTTCCGATGTCGAGTAATCCAAAATACGCAGTCAAACCAGTCATTCCGAGAATGCTTAAATAAGCAGATGCGGGCGCTTGTGTGTGATCGATTTTTCGAATCGTTTTTTCATTCGCCAGATTATACTCTTGCCATCCAAGTGTCCCAATGACGACATCACCTTCTGAAAAGTGCTCCGATTTGGAAGTTTCCACTTGACCAACCACACCACTAGAAATTACATCATTTAACTGGAACGGCGGAACATACGATTTTCCTTCATTCATTCGACCACGTAAATAAGGGTCTACGGAAATATATACTGTGCGGACTAGTACTTCACCTTCAGATGGTTCTGGAATTGCAACGTCCACTTGATTAAAATCTTCTAACGTAGGAGTTCCTACAGGTCGCTTTTTTAATTGTATACTTTTTTGCATACGTAAATTCCTCCTTCGAGTGCTTGTTGAGTATTGTAACGCGGCAAGGTGATTTTAGATAATGATTCGCATTTGGAGGAATGAAAAAGCCATAAATGAATATTCAAGTGTCAATTTCATTTTGCATTAAAAAAAGAGCATTTTCGCTCCTTTATATCCTCAAGTATTCATACAGAGTTTTTTATTAATAAGCTGAATTTTTAGCATCTCATCGAATGTCCAAAAGAGAAAAGATGAAAATAGGGATGTGACGAAAAAGAAGTTTTGAGGATTCCAGTTAATCTCATACAAAGCAAAAGGTAAAAGCACAAGCAATGAAGCGGCTCCAACATGAAGAATAAATGATGTGAGTAGTCTGCTTAGTCCTTGCTGTTTTTTCGTAAGAAAATCCGAGACGATGGAAGTGGGGATTCCGACAAACATAAGGATGGAGAACAAATATATTCCGAATAGCAGTACGGGACTCGATGGATCGAGTGAAAAATAAATAAGTACAACCATAAAAGAAGTTAACATGGCGGTGAGAAATTTTCTGATGATCATATGGAAACTCCATTCTAAGAAGAACTTATGGAAAGTTTTATCTAACGCAAACTATTCACCGCTTGAATATCGATTATCTCCCATTGTATAGTTCGTGCTTTCGCCTGGCTTTGCAGACGAGATAATGTGATTCTGATTAGCAGCGTTCATTTTTTGATCTCTCCTGTCGAGCAAAAATGCAAAAGCAACAATAACGACAAGCACACTACCAACAAATAACCAAATCACTTGAATCCCCCTTTTTTTTGAAGCCGATACGAACTTTAAGAGCTACATAAAAATGCATACTTTTATTTATTCACTAAATCACTATTCCCTTATAAATCTACCTACGCTTCATGGCTAAATTGCCATTGTACCCCGAATCGATCTTCTACCATTCCATACGCCTTACTCCAAAATGTTTCTTGAAGAGGCATTATGATTTTGCCTGATTTAGCTAACGCATCAAATTGTGTTTTCATCAATTCGGCATCGTCTCCAACAACAGCTAACGTCATTCCATCTCCATGTGAGACAGGCGAATGTGGCATCGAATCGGAAAAGTATAGAGGTGTACCGTACACTTCTAATCGTCCGTGCAACACACGGTTCGCAGTTTCGTCGTCGACCTGTTGTCCAGGCATGTCTTTAAAATACTGAATTTGAGCAGCTTCTGTTCCAAATACTTCCTCGTAAAAATGAATGACTTCTTCTGTGTTTCCATTGAAATTTAAATACGCAATAATTGGCATAGTAATGCTCCTTTAATATCAGTATTTAGAAAAAATGTTTTAACACTTCGTAATAAAGGACGCCTATTTCACATTTAATGTTTCTACTTGTCGTAACTTGAATACATCAAATAACGACAGAAAAACCATAACCCAAATAAAGGGAGTGTTATATTCAATTCCAAGAATCGATTTCCCTCCAAAGAAATGAAGCGTCACGATGAGAGCTACAAAGTAAAGAATGAAAATAGACATCGCTATTTTATTTTTGCCTTCCTCAATGCCATCAATATCCAAGAAAAACTTCTCTATTAGCAGAAATATGATCAGTCCACAAATAAAAATAGAACCCATTTGAAACTTTGAAAGTGTAAGTCCGGGCAAGAAGCTATCGTGAAAATAATCTTTCATAAAAAACAGACCGAGAAATATTCCAAAAAGAACTTCCATAAACCGAATTTTCCTTAACAATTCACTAAGCACCTCCATCTGCTGACAAACTGTTATATACAAACTATCAAAATTGTTAGAAAATAACAATATACCTCGAATAAAGAAATGGTTGTAGTTGAAAAGAGGAAGTTAAAATGGAATTCAAAAAAATTCGGATTATCGGATCTGTTGGAAGTGGAAAAACGACATTTGCACGTGAACTAAGTAATCTGCTCAATATACAGCATACGGAAATCGATAACCTGGTATGGGATCGAACACCTGGTGGGAGTATACGAAGAACTCCTGAAGCACGTGATGCCAAACTTCAGAAGATACTTGCTCAAAATGATTGGATAGTCGATGGCGTTCATCAAGCAGAATGGGTAGCGCAGTCCTTTCAGGAAGCCGATATCATTGTGTTACTGGATACACCTTATAGGAAACGTGTCGTCCGAATAACGAAACGGTTTGTGAAACAAAAGCTCAAACTGGAAAAAGCGAATTATATTCCTACCTTTACCATCTTCCGCAAAATGTATCAGTGGAATCGATTGTTTGAAAACGTGGAAAAGCAGCTGTTTTTCGATACATACGACCATTTAACAGACAAAATACGATTTATCAAAACAAAGGAAGATATGCAGCGGTTCGTTGAGGAGGCTCGAATGTGAAGTACATAGGGATTTTTATTGGAGTGCTTATTATGACATTTCTACTGTTTCTTTTAGCTGGAATGGTTTTCAATGCTTCGAGTACAGACGAATCGTCCGTCTTACTAATTGTCATCGCACTTCAAAATGCAGTCATCATTAGCTTCCTACTATATATGGCGCTTGCTAAAACGACTAAAGTTGGAATTCGTCGGAAGAAAGCGTAGTGCTCAATTTATGTGAGGGGGAATAATTTCATGCAATGGATAGTCGAGGTTTCCCTTGGAATTGTCTTTCAGCACTTTCGTTCCAAGTCCTTCATTACCATTAGATTATAGAGAAGAAAAAAGGAGTGAACGGAGTGGCAATTGCAACATTTTTACTCATTGCTTGGATACTCAACTGGTTCAATTTTCAGCAGTTATTCATTCAAGCTGTGAACGAATTATTTGGGAAGAAAGTGACTACTGCAACATATTATTTTATCTTTTTTGCAATCGAAGCATTCGGAGATATTATTTTGTTTTTCCAAGGTACATATAAAAGTATTTTCTTAACCATGTAAGGAATAGAAGGAATCTTCATTATCAGTCTTGAGATTATGAGGGGAGAGAATTTGATGCAAAGCTGTGAAAACTGTGGAGAGAAATTCACCTGGAAACAAATTTGGAAATCGATGAATTTAGCATATCGACCAATTTATTGTAAAAAGTGCGGAACTGTCTATAAAGTGCCATTTGATCAGAAATGGAAAGTGGCATTCATCATTTCGTTTCCACTACTCATCTTGGAATTCTTTAGTTTCCCAATATTCGAAGTAAGTTTACGTAGCTCACTCATAATTTTATTGAGTTGGACAGTAGTAGTGATGCTCAGTCTCCCATTTACAATTCGCTATAAAAAAATAACATAAAATCATCCACACATCGGAGGAAATAGAATGCGTTTACAAAACAAGACAGTCATGATTACAGGTGGAGCGAGCGGAATTGGACTAGCAACCGTTCGGTTATTTTTAAAAGAAGGGGCTCAAGTGGCTTTTGTTGATCGAAATGAAGAGAGAGGGAAAGCGCTTGAAAAAGAACTACAGGAGACCTACCACCATGTACGATTCTATAGATTAGACGTGACAAATCGTGATCAAGTGGATCACGTGGTGCAGGCAATCGTACAAGATTTTGGTGGGATAGACGTGTTAATCAACAATGCGGGAATTACGAAAGATAATATGTTCAAGAAAATGCCGTTTGAGGCGTTTCAACAAGTAATGGATGTAAATGTGAGTGGAGTGTTTCATTGTGCTCAGGCAGTGCTGTCTCACTTACTCGATAAAGGAAAAGGCAAAATTATTAACACGTCTTCGATTACAGGAATCGGTGGAAATATCGGGCAGTCCAACTATGCGGCGTCAAAAGCGGCAGTGATTGGACTGACAAAAACATGGGCAAAAGAATTCGGGAAAAAAGGGATTAACGTGAATGCCGTTGCACCAGGCTTCATTGAAACAGAAATGACTGAAACTATCCCAGACAATGTGAAAATGCAAATGAGCATGATTACGTCGAGTCCACGTTTTGGACAAGCAATCGACGTTGCGAATGCGTATCTATTTCTTGCGTCCGATGAATCCGCTTTCATCAACGGACATGTGTTGAGTGTAGATGGTGGGATGATGAAATAAAGAATAGCACTAATGTGTAAAATGATATGAATAATTTTTTGCTTTTCTCATTTCTAAGGGAATCAAAAGATAGGTGGGGATGTAATTGTCAGCAATAGAAGTTCTATCTTGGCCGTTTGAAAAAGAAAGTATCGATTATCTAAATAATGATACGCACTTTTTAAACTATCCAGTTATCTATGTTCTGAATGGACATAAGGAAGCTTACATAGGTGAAACGGTTTATTTCAAAAATAGAATGAAGGCACATTTAAAAAGTCGTAAAAATATGGATCAAATAAATTTAATTAAACATGAACAATTTAATCGATCCGCTACATTCCACTTAGAGACGAAGCTCATAAATTATTTTCTAGGGGACGAGAAATACACACTTCAAAACAAAAGCAAGACTTCAAGTGATTTCACCCACAATTATTACAATAAGTCTTATTACGATCATGATATTTTCAGGCAAATTTGGACGAAATTAATGAAAAATAATTTAGTCGATCATCCCCTTCACGTGATTGAAAACAAAGATATCTTCAAACTATCTCCATTTAAGGAGTTAACATTAGAGCAAGTGGAGTTAAAAGAAAAAGTTCTTGAATTTTGCGAGGAACAAGTTCGAAATGATGCGCAAGCGTACGGTAGTTTATTAGTAATTGAAGGTGAAGCTGGAGTTGGAAAGAGTGTCGTTCTTAGTTCCATCTTTAACACTATTCAAGAAAGAGCAGAGGAAGCATCTTCTCCATTGTACAAAACAGAAAATTATTTAGTTGTGAACCATGAAGAAATGTTTAAAACGTACAAAGATATTGCGAAACAAGTGAAGCATTTAAAGGCGAAAAACTTTGCGAAGCCCACTCCTCTAATTAATAAATTGCAGCAAGAAAATAAGCAGGTAGACATTATCTTTGTAGATGAAGCCCATTTACTCTTAACAAAATCCGATACGTACAATAACTTTCATGCAAATAACCATTTAGAGGAATTACTAAAGTTAGCACGTGTTGTGGTTATTATTTTTGACCAAGATCAAGTGCTAAAGTTAAAAAGTCTATGGGATGGCAATTCGTTAGATACCTTAAAAAAGAAAAGCACTTATTGGGAAGAATATCAGCTTACGAATCAATTTCGGATGCAAGCAAATGAAGAAGTTATTAACTGGGTTAATGCGTTTAAACAAAAGAAGTTGTGGCCACTTCCTACAGATAATAACTACGAAGTAAAGATTTTTAAAACGCTTCAAGAGTTATCTGTTGCCATAAAAAAGAGAGACGAAGTAGTTGGGTTAAGTAGAGTAGTATCGACATTTGATTATTTACATAAAAAAGATGGAGAAACGTATTATGTGAAAGAGTCGAATGGCGATTATCAAATACCATGGAATACAACTAGCCCAAAATATACGTGGGCAGAAAATCCAGATACTGTTCACGAAGCAGGTTCTATTTATACCATTCAAGGGTTTGATTTAAATTACGTGGGAGTCGTGTTAGGTCCATCTGTAAAATACGATGAAACTCGCGACGAAATTGTCATTGATACTGACTTATATATGGACAAAGGTGCGTACTCAGGAATGAATGGCATTGAAAACGTTGCGGAGGGTAAAGAAAAAATTGTATTAAATTCCATCAATATTCTGATGAAACGTGGCATCAATGGTCTTTATATCTATGCATACGATGATGCACTGCGAAAGAAACTTTTGGAATATCAACTAGTTCAACAGAAAGAGTAATTTACATATTAACTTCTGAGAGTCTTCTATATAATTAGTCGAAAAAACTTGCGACTTAGGGGTGAAGCATATTTCATACGAGCTCATTATTTTGGGTTATGCCATTGGTATCTTTCTTTATTTGCTGATATTCGGTCAGTTGACTTCTATAAGTGGTTCTCTTTTTGAATACCAGGACTACTTATTTTTAGTGTTAGGTATCATCTTTCTTATGAGTGTGTTTTTCATTCCTAAGGTAAGAGGAAATTTAAGTAACCACTTGAAGAAATCGGATGTTTGGAACGTGAAAAATCTAGTAGTTTCGTTTGGATCATTAGTTGTAATGATGGTTGTATATAAGGAGATTATTTTTCTAGACCCTTTTGCAAAGGAATCAGTAAAGACTGCTTTACGTTTTAATCTATCGACAGATTATTCGCCTGTATTATTTGTTGCCATGATTATTATTGCTCCGCTGTGGGAAGAATTCTTTTTTCGAGGAATGCTAATAGGCGGACTTCGCCAGAAGCTCCCAGTTTGGATATGTGTCATTTTATCCGCAACACTATTTGCTTTTCTGCACCCGCTGTACCCGTTGTTTGGCTTCACATTGGCAATTCTCTATACAATTCTTTTTTTCGCGACTAAATCTTTATGGATAACAGTGATCGTGCACAGTGCTTGGAATATTTTTATTGTACTAACAAATTATCTTTAATCGCATGGGAGAGGTGAGGTACGTGGGGAATTTGGAAAGAGAGTATCCGGTATTGCGTGAACATAATAGACGTAAAGAATCTCGAACAAATAATCGCCGAGCAATGCTTGTGTTGTGTTTAGCAATCATTGGAATTGTGGTGAAAGTCTTCTTTTATTCGTAAAAAAGGTTGAAATGGCTGATTGTGTAAACAATCATTCTTTTTTGCGGTCTCAGTTAAAGCTAATGGAAGAAACAATCATGACGGTTCAATCTGTCGTGATTATTTCTTGCATTAGCTTTTTTGTTCGGTATTCACATAGATTATACTTTATGAATTGAATTTTTTTATCAAAACTCTCTCATACATATTGAATTTTATTAGAAGATTATGAGCTATAACCCATGCATAACAAATCTTTTTATGACTATTTTCTTAATTTACTCAAAAAACTAATCCTCTTTTCAAAATGGACCGTTTACTTTCTGTATAGTAATCAAGTTGATGTGGAAGGGAGGTGACAGACTGCGTGCGAAAACTACTTTTCGGGACAACGATTGCACTTTCTACTTTATGGTTCGTTCCACAAACGGCAGGAGCTGAAGGATTATTGTCTTCTGTAACAGAACCTGTTTCTACTATAGTGAACGAAACAACTGAAACGGTAGAAATAGCGACACCAGATATAACGGTGGAAACAGATGTCATTTCCGTTACAACAGATGAGGAAATTTCGATTTCTACTCCTGTGGCGGATGTGAAGACCACTTCTGAAAAAGGGATACAGGTTTCAACGCCAATTGCAGAGATTGAGGCGACTCCTGATATCCAAGTGACAGTGGATACACCAGTAGTAGAAACGAAGGTTTCTCCTTCCACTGTTCAAGTGGAGACACCTGTGATGGATGCAGATCCTGATTCGAAAGAGCGTATATCGATTGATGTTTCAACACCATCTGTTGAAGAAGAACCATTCGTACAACAGGATGAACAGGTTGAAAATCCGAGTATGCCTCTAAAAAATCCAGAAAATGTGGAGAAAACGGTACCTGTAAGTAAACTTAGACTGATGGAAGATAAGGTAGTTGCGAAGGAAACACAGCCGATCGCGAAGCGAGAAGAAGCGAATCCTGTGAAAGTTCCAATTGATTCAATGGACTGGCATCGCCAGAAGGAAATAGGAATCCAACCATCCCCATTGTCAGGTGGCTTTCAACAAGGACAAAGTTCAATTGGAGGTTCAGCTACCTCTAGTTCCATTTTTGTTGGAACATTACCAAATGAACTAGCGCTTGAAACGACTGTCCAAGTTCAACTTGCCGAGCAAAGTCGAGTGATGTATGACCAGTGGATGAACGCACCGCCGTCTCAGCCACCACAAACTCTTTCTTTTTTCATAAACAACTAATTTAATCTAATGAAAAAAGAAGGAGAGAATATAAGGATGAAAAATACATTACGTACACTTACGTTAGCAGGAGCTATGACACTAGGAACCTTGGCTGCAGGACATGCAACATTTGCAGCAGAAAACGATACGATGGTTAAAAATAATGAGGAAACAAATCTTTCGATTTTTAGCAACGGTAACGATGATTCCGTCGTAACGTCAATTTTGAATTCAGTTGATTTCCAACTTGAAAATGATGATGTTCAAGCAGAAGCTTCAACTGACACGAACGCTGATGTGATGGTGAATGAAGATGACATCTCTTCTGACATTTCAAATGAAACGGATGCAGCAGTAGGTGTGATGGCTGAAGAGGAAGACAACTCACTAGAAGCAGAAGCTTCAACTGACACGAACGCTGATGTGATGGTGAATGAAGACGACATCGTTATCGACGTTTCCAATGAAACGGATGCAGCAGTAGGCGTGATGAGTGAGGACGAAGACAACTCACTAGATGCAGGAGCAACAGCTTCAAACGACACGAACGCTGACGTGATGGTAAATGAAGATGAAATCACAACAGACGTTTCCAATGAAACGGATGCAGCAGTAGGTGTAATGGCTGAAGGTGAAGACAAATCACTAGCAGCAGGAGCAACAGCTTCCAACGATACGAAAGCTGACGTGATGGTAAATGAAGATGAAATCACAACAGACGTTTCCAATGAAACGGATGCAGCAGTAGGCGTGATGACTGAGGACGAAGATAACTCAGTTGAAGCAGAGGCTTCAAACGACACGAACGCTGACGTGATGGTAAATGAAGATGAAATCACAACAGACGTTTCAAATGAAACAGATGCAGCGGTTGGTTTTAGTGCTCAAGATGAAGATAGCTATTCGTCCGTTCAAGGGAATGTAATGAACGATGTGATGGGTTCATTTGAATCGAATGAAGATGAAACAATGAGCTCGTTTAAATCGGTTACTGGAGGAACAATCGGTACAGCTTTTGAAGATGAAGATTCTTCAACAAATGCTGATGCTTCCCTTATGAACACACTTTCTGGTTCTTTTATCAGTAATGAAGAAGAGACAAAAAGTGATCTTTCATCTATGACAGATCTTGGAGTCAATCTTTCCAATGAAGAAGAGGAAGAAGCAACTTCTCTTTTTGCAGATGTAACCAATGCGATGGATGTTGGCTTATCGGAGGATCAATTTGGTTTAGCAACTGACTTAGGTGTCTCTGGTGGTGCAGCTTCTATGGATAACAATTCGTCGTTTATGTCTGCTATTGATTTAGGGGTTGGCGTAAACTTCATGGTGATGGAGGAAGAATCTAATCACCATGCAGGATTCTTATCACTGCGATAATAAGAATAGTTGATTGAATGCACGTTTTACATGACATTCAATCCTAAATCCCTTTGCCGGGCTGATCACTTGGCAAAGGGATTTTTTTCGTTCCACCATCTATCATACAGTTATTTTCTATGTCTATAATAGAAACAATAAGTTGTTGGGGGATTTTGGGTATGCGTCCTATTATACTTGGTGTCTTTGCATCGCTCTTTTTCGCGGTGACGTTTGTGTTAAATGCCTCGATGGAAGAAGCGGGAGGTAGTTGGTTGTGGAGTGCGTCTCTTCGCTATTTTTTCATGGTGCCACTTCTACTTCTTTTAGTCGGGCTGCGTAGAAATTTGTGTGCTCTTTTTATGGAAATGAAGCGAGATCCCGTTCAGTGGTTAGTCTGGAGTTTTGTCGGTTTCGGTTTGTTTTACGCACCGATTACGTTTGCGGCTGCGTATGCTCCCGGTTGGTTAATCGCAGGGACGTGGCAAGTCACAATTGTATCGGGAGCGTTTCTCGCACCGTTGTTCTTTACGACGTTGGAAACGAAAAGTGGCCAAGCGAAAGTGCGGCATAAAATTGCGTGGCGGGGCGTAGCGTTCTCTTCTGTGATGCTACTTGGTATTGTGCTCATGCAACTAGAACATGCAGAGACAATTCCGACAAAACAGCTCGTATTTGGACTCTTTCCAGTTCTAATCGCTTCCTTTTCCTATCCTCTTGGGAACCGGAAAATGATGGAGGTTTGTGATGGGAGAATCGATGCCTATCAGCGCGTCCTCGGAATGACAATCGCAAGTCTACCATTTTGGGTAGTGCTTGCAATAGTTGGCGCAAACACTGTAGGTCCACCATCTCTGTCGCAAGTTTCCCAATCATTTTTAGTTGCAGTATTTTCTGGTGTCATTGCCACTGTCTTATTTTTTATGGCGACCGATCTTGTCCGAGGTGATATGACGAAATTAGCAGCCGTGGAAGCAACTCAATCATTAGAAGTGCTCTTTGCATTAGGCGGGGAGATATGGTTACTTTCCATAGCATTTCCTTCTTCGCTAGCATGGGGTGGAATGTTACTAGTCGTAGTAGGAATGATCATACATAGCAACTACAGTCGAAAACCATTAAATTCTATCGCTAAAAGTGGAGGAGAAATAGTATGAAATTGATCTATCATCTATCGGAAGAGGCATATGTACAATTCAATATG
The DNA here is from genome assembly GCF_003595195.1 of Paenisporosarcina cavernae. Taxonomy (GTDB): domain Bacteria; phylum Bacillota; class Bacilli; order Bacillales_A; family Planococcaceae; genus Paenisporosarcina; species Paenisporosarcina cavernae. Next base: position 2,330,901 of record NZ_CP032418.1, on the reverse strand, counting down.
CATCACATAGAAAACTCGAAAACTGTCCAGACATCCTTAAAGTTACAACGATTTGGAATACCTATCCTGTATCTTTTCGTAGCAATTGTTCTTTCAAGGGTGACGGAAATGCCGCTAGCTTATCTACTTGTCGGCTTTGCGATTCTTGGATTAGCTTGGATTCTCTTCTATCCACGTTATTTTTATCGCTCGATCAAAAAGAGAACGGAGAAATTTATCCAAGAAGGAGATAGCAAAGGGATTCTGGGAACCCATGAAATGACGTTAACTGATGAAGGTATCACGGATATTTCAGAAGGTCGCCAAACGTCTGCATCTTGGCAAAGCCTGCAACGACTGACAGAAGATGACCATAATCTGTACATCTATAATACATCGATGAGTGCCTACATTTTGCCGAAACAAGAAATCGCACAGTGGCGTGAAGTAAAAGATTTGGTTCTAGATAAGATGAGGTAAATAGATGTGGTTCTCCAACCTTTCCATCACAAAAGATGGAAGGGTTTTTTCATTCCCGCATTCCGTACTCCAGATATTTTCGCGACATGCCAATTCATGATACGATTTTTTAAAACAATGAAAGAAGCCAACTTGTCGATATCGAGTATGAAAAAAAAGGTAATCCTTGAGGACAGGAAAGGAGCTTGCAACGTGAAGTATGTACTTATTTTATTTGTAGCATCTAGTGTAGTTCTATCGGGCTGTTTCCCAATTAATGTATTCGAAGATGTTACGCCGCTAACTGATGAAGAAACGAAAGGGAACGACGAGTTGGAAGTGCTCGCGACCAATTTTCAAATTCCGTGGTCGATTGAAAAGAATGGAGAGACGTTTTTCATTTCCGAACGGAATGGAACAATTGCAAAAGTGGTAAACGGGGATCTTACAAGACAGAAAGTGATACTTTCGAAGGATTTGTCCGATGCATCTGAGGCTGGACTACTTGGATTTGTTTTAGCACCAGATTTCGACTCATCACAAAAAGCGTTTGCCTATTATACGTATGAAGAGAATTCCAGCCAGTTTAATCGGATTGTAGAATTGTCTCTAGAAGACAATACTTGGACGGAGACATCGATACTTGTGGACGCTATTCCCAGTGGCAATGTGCACCACGGAGGAAGGCTCGCGATTGGACCAGATAAGAAATTATATGCAACGGCTGGAGATGCTTCCACTCCTGATTTAGCGCAAGATGTCGACTCGCTCGCAGGTAAAATTCTGCGAATGAATGTAGACGGCTCGATTCCAGAAGATAATCCGTTTAACGATTCGTATGTGTATAGTTACGGTCATCGAAATCCTCAAGGACTCGTGTGGGCGGAAGACGGTACGATGTATGCAAGTGAGCACGGACAAGCAGCAAATGATGAGATTAACAAAATCGAGCCCGGAAAGAATTACGGATGGCCAGTTATCGAAGGAAGGGATGAAGAGGAAGGGATGATCACTCCAATTTTTACCTCTGGAAGTGATCGAACGTGGGCACCTTCAGGAATGGCGTTACATGACAACATATTGTATGTCGCAGCACTTCGCGGAACGACCGTCCTTGCATTCGATATAGAAAGTGAGATGTATCGCGCTGTGATGGAAGATGTTGGTCGAGTTCGTGATGTCATGATTGCAGATGATTATTTATATTTCATTTCCAATAACACAGACGGTCGAGGAACGCCGAGTGAAACGGACGATAAGTTTTACCGAGTAAAATTGGACGAATAAAAAGAAGAGAAGGTTTTTGCTTCTCTTCTTCCATTACGTTCCGCGAGGGGCAAATAGCATCACGGAAACGCCAACGACACAAATTGCTGCGCCGATCAAGTCATAGAGATCCGGTGTTTTTTTGTCGATTCCCCAACCCCATAGTATGGACAAGACGATGAAGACGCCACCGTATGCAGCATAGACTCGTCCGAACGTTGGGAAAGCGTGGTATGTCGCAATGATGCCATATAAAATAAGCGCAATTCCTCCGAGAAGTCCAAAGTACAATGGTTTGTTTTCTCGTGGCCATTACCAAATGAGGTAGCCGTCTCCAATTTCTGCGAGTCCAGTGAGTAAAAATAAGTGCAATGCATGTATCATTTTTCTATTCCCTTCAACAGAAAGACGGCAAATTATTTCTGTCCGCCTTGTACATGCCTTTCAAGAGCTTGTGCCTCCAAAGGTTTTCCATAATAATATCCTTGGTAAATATCGCATCCTAATTCCTTTAACACGTTCGATTGTTCCGAAGTTTCTACGCCTTCCGCCACGGTGCATATTCCTAAACTCTTTCCGAGATTGATAATGGTTGTAACAATTGCGAGTCCTTCTTTGTTTTCTAAATTTTGCGTGAAGGCTTGGTCGATTTTTAAATGATCGATCGGAAAGGAGTGCAAGTATTTGAGCGAGCTATAACCTGTACCAAAGTCATCCATCGCGATTAATACGCCAAGCGCTTTTAAGTCTTGTAATACTTGTATCGCGATATCTTCTTGCATCGCAATCGATTCTGTTATTTCCAGCATCAATAACTCAGGTGCGAGTCCTGTTTCCTGTAAAATCGCCGCAATTTTGTCGACCAAATTAACTTGATAGAATTGTCGCAACGACAAGTTGACCGAAACAGGTACATGCATAAGACCTCGTCGTTGCCACTCCACATTTTGTCGACATGCCTCTTTAATGACCCATTCTCCAATTTCGACAATCGTTCCTGTCTCTTCTGCAAGAGGGATGAAGTCCGCTGGTGAAACCATTCCAAGCTCTTTACTATTCCAGCGAATGAGTGTTTCTACCCCGTGGATTTCCAAGGTTTTCACATCGTATTGGGGTTGGTAATGAAGCACAAATTCCTTTTTTTCGATTGCTTCTCGAAGTAGGCTTTCCATTTTAAAATCACTTGTCGCTAAACCAGAAATTCCGTTGTTATATAGTTGGAACGCATTTCTGCCTTGACGTTTTGCGTGATACATCGCATGGTCTGCCGCACGAACGAGTGAATGTTGGTCACTTCCGTGAATCGGAAATTTACTGATACCAAGACTTGCAGTCACCACACTATGGAAACCATTTAAGTTATATGGTTTTGCGATTTCGAGTCCAATTTTCTTCGCAAGATTCGTCAGTTCTTCATCGGGAATATCTCGTATCAGAATGGCGAATTCATCTCCACCGTATCGGTAGATCGTCCCAAATTCTGCAATAAGAGACTGAATACGGTTTGCAGTATCCGTTAGTAAGCGATCTCCCGCTTCATGTCCAAGATGATCATTCACAAATTTAAAGCGATCTAAGTCCACAATCCATACACTGCAAGGAACTCGTTCATCAATCAGTTGTTGAAGCGTTTTGCTAAAAAGTCGTTGATTGCCCAGACCTGTCAAATTGTCATGGTACGCCATATATTCCATTAGCTCTTCATGCTTTCGAAGATGTGTCACATCTTTTCCGATGCAATGAATGTGTGTAATTGTATCGTTAAACATTGCTGGGATGAGTGTGATATGTAGAAGAACTTGCTCTCCATCGGCATTATGGAGACTTGTTTCGTATTGATACGGTTGTCCTTTTAACACGTTGGAAAAGTGATTCCATGTCTCTTCGTGCAGCTCTGGGTCAATGAAAGGCAGGAAAGGCTCGCCAATTAGTTGATCGCGCTGTACTCCTAAAATCGTTTCAGTCGCTTCATTTACTGCGAGAAAATTCCCTTCTAAATCGAACGTAAGTACAGGATCGATATTGTGGTCAAATAAAGCTCTGTAACTTTCTTCGCTTGCACGTAGTTTCTCATCGAGTGCAATGGATTCGGAAATATCGCGCGCAATCCCAATTAAGCCGGTAATTTCTTGATCAATAATAATTGGCACTGCCGTGACATCAATGGGAAAGGGGTTTTTGAATTTGTCTTGAATACATATTTGAAATTCCTGGACATTACCTTTAATAACTTCATAAAAATGCTGGTTAGTGCGGTCAAGATGCTCTTTAACAATTAAATCTCGGAAGCTTGTTTTGCCAATTTCTTCTGTCGAATATGACAAACGTGTAAGTCCAGCAACATTCATATTCGTGAACAAGCCTGTTTTATCAATCGAAAAAAGGATATCTGGATTGTAGAGGAAGAGAGATTCAAATTCAGATGTCGTTCGTTTTAATTCGTTACGAGTTTTTTGATGTTCGGTTGTATCAATGATCGTCATCACAATATATTTCTTTTTTTCCACGCCTTCCACTTCACGGATATTAATTTTTAACGATTTCCCTTTCATCGTTTCTTCTAAAGGGGATTCTTTGTATTCATAAGGGGTGTTCTGAGACTTATCACTGAACTTTTGTAAATCTGCATCCCTCGGTATTCCAAACATTTCTTCCCATGTATACGTACAGATGAAATCAGCGGAGAAGCCGAAAAGCTCTTCCGTGCGTTTGTTTGCATAAATAAATTGATGAGGTTTTTCATCCTCATCTGTCGATAAAATACAAATAGGCTCAGGAAATTTTTCTAATAGCAGATGAAAATCCTCGTGATGGAAGATGGTTTTTAAAGAAGCTAGAGACGGTTTAAACGATGACATGAGAATCCCTCATTTTCGTTAGAATCATACAGAATAGGTAAATACAAAAAGTATAACAGAATTTCCCTATTATTCGACAAAAACTGCGAGATTAAATTGGAGTGCACGGGCTGTGGCATGTGAAAAGATTCGCTCTTTCTATTTCATAGCGTTGTTTAGTTACTTAGTAGTATATAATAATTGTAAGAATATTAACAAAAATACGGAAGAGGAGGGTTTGTTTGGAAGCTTCCTTCGACGTAAACAACTACATACTATCACGTACTAACCAGAGAAAAGGTGACATACAAGAATGACGACGAAAGAAAAGTTTGAAAATCAGCAAGAAACAACGATGTCGATGGGATGGAAAACAATTTTTTCCATGATTCGAGATTCTTTGACGACACCATCTAAAAGACCAAAGTATCCATTAGATGCTGAAAAGGTATCGTTTCCAACGAAGCACGACGATTCCATCGAGATGATATGGTTTGGGCATTCTGCCTTTTTCTTTACGATAGACAATGTGAACATCCTTGTCGATCCAATGCTTGGAAAGCGCCCTTCTCCCGTCTCATTTTTCGGGGCAAAGCGCTACCCAACAACTCATCCTGTGCAAGTAAAGGACTTTCCGAAAATAGATGTCGTTGTGTTATCACACGATCACTATGATCATTTGGATAAGAAAAGTATTCAGCAAATTAATCATGAAGACATCGTCTACCTTGTCCCAAAAGGCGTCGAAAAACGGTTGACCAAATGGGGAATTAACGAAGCGAACATTCACGTTCATGGGTGGGAAGACAGCTCGACAATAAACAAGGTGACATTTTCTGCTGCACCTGCAAGGCATTTTTCGGGTAGAAGTTTGTTTGATCGCAATAGCACGCTTTGGTGTTCATGGGTTATCAAAGGGACTCGCGATACGTTATTTTACAGCGGAGATAGCGGGTATGGCCAACACTTTAAAGAAATTGGTACAACATATGGACCATTTGATGTGGCAATCATGGAATGCGGACAGTACGATTGGCGGTGGTCAGATATTCATATGACGCCAGAAGAAACCGTACAAGCGTTTTTAGACGTTAAAGGAAACGTACTCCTTCCTGTTCACTGGGGTGCCTTTACACTTGCCTTTCATCCTTGGAATGAGCCAGTCATTCGAGTAAGAGAAGCGGCTACTCAACACGCCGTGAAGGTGGCAACTCCTAAAATTGGAGAACGATGGAACCCAAAAGGAGCTACTCTACCGAACGAAAATTGGTGGAAGGCTTAAATCGGAAAAAAGTAAACATTGAAATATGAATAAGAGCAAGTTCCATAAATGCTAATGAAGATAACGAGGCAGGTGTCGAGACGTTTTATGGGAAATGAAAAGAATCGTCGCAAACCATCTATTTCCATTCGGGAAGCGATAGAATCGGATGCAGATCAACTAGTTCTTGTAAGAAAAACAATTGATACAGAAACAGAAAATATGGATCGGACAGAGGAAGAATCGACGATGACACTATCCGACATGAAAGAACTCATCGATTCGGATAGAAATTCACCGCATGCCCATTTCTTAGTTGCAGAAGTGGAAGGTAAAATCGTCGGTTTTAGTAGATGTGCCGGATCTAGTCTATCGAAGCTTCGCCATCAAGTAGAATTTGGTGTCGGAGTGGTGAAAGCATACTGGGGTTATGGTATTGGAAAACAGTTGTTAAACGAATCTCTTGCGTGGGCGCAACATGCTGGAAAAGTGAAAATGACGCTAAACGTATTAGACACAAATGAGAAGGCTATCCGATTGTATGAACGGTTGGGATTCGAAACCGAAGGTGTATTACGGGCAGATAAAAAGCTAGCAGATGGAAAGTTCTACAACACGATTGTGATGGGGAAATTACTGAATTGTGCAGGAAGTGAAAAGACATTTGCCGAATAAGGATAGATAGTATATAGGGGATGTTGCACTTCATTCCCTAAAACGAGAGGAACTGGAGGGAAGAACAGAATGGCGGAACTTGGAAAAAACACGGTAACTGTCGATGGAAGTACGTTAGTGATTGAGCGACTTATTGATGCACCGAAGGAGAAAGTATTTCGAGCATTTAGTGAGTCGGATCAACTAGCTGCTTGGTGGGGACCGCAAGGCTGGGAGACGGAGAATAAGGCTTTTAACTTTACACCTGGTGGCGAGTGGCATTACGGGATGACATGTAACGATCCAAACCAAGGAGACTTTTATGGTCAAACATCTTGGGGCAAAGCGACATTTGAGGAAATTGATGCACCGAATCGCGTACAATATGTGGATGCTTTTTCCGATGATGCTGGAACAACAAATTCGGAACTTCCTGTGATGCGAATCGTCAATGAGTTTGAGGAACAGGATGGCAAAACATTATTCCGCACAACGTCAGAGTTCCCAACAGAAGAGGAATTAAAACAAGTGATGGAAATGGGAATGCTAGAAGGATTTTCGTCCCAAATGGAGCGTTTAGACGCTTATTTAAACCAATAACTAATACGCGTGGAGTTGCGCAAGTGGCAACTCCATTTCGTTTGGAAGGGGTAATCATGAAACAAACATTAACGATCTTACATACAAATGATGTACATGCTAGCTATGCGCAATTTGTCAGACAGGCTAGTTATATAAAGAAGCGAAAGCAAGAGTTAGAAGTGGCAGGAGAAGCATATTTACTCATAGATGCTGGGGACCATTTAGACATGAGTGTAGATGAATGCTTAGCAACTAGAGGATCCGTGCATCTAGAGATGTTAGAGGAACTCCAGTATGACGCGATGACTGTTGGAAACAACGAACTAATTCGCGTGCCCCCTGAGGAAATCAGAGAGCTTAGTAAATCGTCTTCCGTTGCATGGTTGCTAGCGAATATAAAGGAAGCAGATGGCTCCGTTATTGGTGGAATGAAACCGTCCCTTCTAATTGAGAAAGCGGGTATACAAATTGGTATCATCGGCACAAGTGATCAATTTGAGGACTTATATGAGAATAAATATGGCTACCGCAACGAAGAAACTGTTTCGGTGATTCAACAACAAGCAGAACAATTGCGCGAACAAGGAGCTCAATTGATTCTTCATCTATCGCATTTAGGGTTTGAAGAAGACCGACGTATTGCGAAAGAATTAGTAGGGTTTGTCGACATTGTAGTAGGTGGACATTCACATACTGTCGTGGAAACTCCAGTCATGCAAGACGGGGTCTATATTGCGCAAGCGGGCTCTCTTGGGAATTATGTTGGAGAGCTGCAGGTGGAGTTAGAAGATGGAAAACTAGGATTAGTAGAAGGTTATTTAAAGGAAATCGATGAAGAGGTTCCGGAAGATCCGGCGATGTTAGCTATTTGGAGAAATGCACAACAAGAGACAGCCACATTTTTAGGAGAAAAATTGACGGTCCTTGAAACGGCGCTTTCGCACGAAGAAGTATTGCGCGAAATGGCAACGAGCTTGCAAGGGGTTTGGAGTGCTGATATTGGGCTCATGTACGGCGGTGGTTTTCTTGGAGGATTAGACGCTGGCGTAGTAACACGTGGGGATATTTTCAGTAAATGCCGAAGTATGCATTCTCCTATAGTAATGGAGCTTCGTGGGGATGCGATTATTTCATTAATCCGGGATCATAAAAAACCGGAGTACATGGCCAAACCGATTTACGGCAATGGTTTCCGTCCGCAAGGAACGATGATTGGGACGCTTGGATTTTCAGGGGTTACATGGGACGACATGAATGGTGAAATTAGCAACGTCCGAATCGGGGAAGAATCTCTGGAGGAGACGAGAATCTATACTGTTGGAACGGGAACGCCGATGTTATATGAGGAAGTATGTGGATATCCCGGCGTACGAGATGCATCGTTAGTAGATATTAAAAACCGTAAAATGGTGAAGGATGTGTTCTTGGAGTATTGTCGAGTGAAAGGGAATGTATAAGAAAAGAGGTATCTTGATTTTATGTATAGGGCTGGTCATGCTCGCGCTCGCATTTTACTTTATGATTATGACATTTTACGTGCCTCAAGTTGGACCAACAGGTGAGACAAAGGTATCCCGGTTTAGTTGGTTCATACTCATCGTAATGTTTTTTCAAGCAATCTATACTATTCCGTATGGGATATGGGTGATGAACAGTAATGACAAGTAAGGTAGTAAGAAATAGGAGGTTGGAAGTTGAATATAGAGTTATTGAGGCAGAACAAAAGTGCTTGGGAAGAAGCCTCAGAACGTTTTTTTGGACGTGACCCTTTACCGTCATATGGACCTATGACGCCATCAGAAGATTCCCTACAGCTTTTTCAAAATTTGAAAGGAGCAAAAGTGTTGGATCTCGGATGTGGTAGTGGACATTCATTGAAATATATGGAACGAAAAGGCGCAAGTGAATTATGGGGAATTGACCTGTCAAATTCACAAATAGAAGCTGCTAGAAACGTATTAAGCAGCACCGACCTACCTATTCATTTGTTGGAACTTCCGATGGAAATGAATGAGGGAATACCCACTAATTATTTCGATGTAATTTATTCGATTTATGCAGTAGGATGGACGACACATCTTGAAAAAACATTCATGAATGTTTCAAGCTATTTAAAACAAGGTGGTCAGTTCATTTTTAGCTGGGAACATCCAATGTATAATCGTTTAAATTTTATTGAAAACTCGATGGTAATGGAAAAAACATATTTAGAAGAAGGAATCTATCGCCATCCCGCATGGAATGAACCAGCATATATGCAGCAAGTGAAAATTAGTACATACGTTAATTTATTAATTTCCGCAGGATTTCATATTAAACAAATTGTAGAAGAGAGTGAGTTTGCAAATGAAGATTATTCCCGCTCATCCAATAGGTGGTACAATGCTTCAAAAGCATCGTATATTCCCACTACAATTATTTTTTCTTGTGTGAAAGTCTAAGGACACAAACTTGTTAGTGAAGGAGATATACATGGGAATTGATTCTATTTTACAGGCTTTTGGACTAATAAAAGCATCGTACGCATCTGTTCCAAACTCGTTTAGTTCTGAGGTGTACCGCGTTTCATTGCCAGAAAAAGTAGTGTTTGTGAAAGTACCCTACTCGAAAGAGAAATGGTATCGAGAAAAAGGATGGTTAACGTTTTTAGGAGGAAAACTGGCTGTGCCACAGTTACTCGGAATGATTGAACCGGATGAGAATTTTAATGGGGCATTTTTACTGTCAGCGATTCCAGGAGAACCTGTCGAGAACTTAACCACTAAACTGGCATTTGAAGTAGGGGTGCTACATGCGACGATGCATTCGATCCATTCCGAGGAGTACGGGACATTTACGGAGACTGGTTTTGAAGCAATTCCTAATAATGACTGGCGACAATTCATCTTGGAGGCAGCAGAGAGGTTCCAACCTTATGTGGAAAGAAGTATAGATGAAAAATTAGCAAAAGCGGCTTGGGAAAGAATACATAGAGATTTTGAGGCATTACCTGCCCCATCTCGACCGTGTGTCGTTCATATGGATTTTCGTTTAGCAAATCTATTAGTAGATGCCGATACGTTGACCGGTGTAATCGATTTTGAAAGTACTCGATTTGGCTCGCCTGAAATCGATTTAGTGAAACTGTATCGCGATTCTCTCGGGGCAAATGAAGAGCTGCGAATGGCCTATGAAGAGGGTTACGAAACAGTACGACCAAAAATACCGATGGATCAATTTATTGGGTTCTTTGAATTGTATGATGCGTTCAATTCGATTGGGTGGAGCGTTCAACGTGGTCTCGAGAAAAATCGAGGCTTTTACGGGGAAAGTTTAGCAAGATTGAAGAAAGCATTGGAAAAATTTCAATGAATCAGAGGAAAATGAAGGCTGTCTTATTTGACTTAGATGGTACGTTGTTGGATCGAGATGAATCGGTGCGAGCGTTTGTTGGCGATCAATATATTCGGCTCGAGCGACATTTTAAGGGTGTATCAAAAGCGAAGTATGTCGAACGATTTATCAAACTCGATAATCATGGCTATACCTGGAAGGATATCGTCTATCAGCAGCTTGTAAAAGAATTTGGGTATGAAACAATTACGTGGGAAGAATTACTAGAAGATTATCTAGAGGAATTTTCGACGCACTGTGTGCCGTTTCCAGGATTGATAGAATTAATGGTCGAGCTAAAGAAGCGTAATAAGAAGATTGGAATTATCTCGAATGGCTACGGCGAATTTCAACTTCGAAATATCCAAGCTCTTGGACTAGAGCAATGGATGGATTGCATCCTTATTTCTGAAACAGAGGATGTGCGATAACCAGCGAAAGAAATCTTCAACTTGGCATGTGAGAAGTTGGGAATAGTTCCAGCGGAAGCTGTATTTATTGGAGACCATCCAGTGAATGATATTGCTGGGGCAAAAGCGGCTGGGATGACGGCCATTTGGAAGCGAAATAGTGAGCAGGATTATGGGGATGCCGATTTCGTCGTGGACGATTTACTAGAAGTTGTAAAGATTTTAGATGCGGTAGATTTTCGCAAGCGAAAATCCTCTGATTGGTCCTAGGATTTAGGATATTTGTCGCTACTGCGGGACGATTGTCAGTGAAAAGTGGACGATTCTGAATAAGTTTGGACGATTCTTTGTATTCATGGGACGATTTTGAATGAGATCGGGACGATTTCTTTCGATTTACTAATAAGGAATTGGAAAACACAAAAATGAACCTATTCTTCCGAAGTAGGTTCATTTCCATTATTTTGTATATTTCTTTATCGCTGGTAAGATGTCATTTCCAATTAGCTCCACATTTTTCATTAAATTAGAAAATGGCATTCCGCCGAAGTCCATTTGTCCAATATAGCGTTGATGACCATATTGTTCTCGTTGATACAGGATTTTTTCTATGATTTGTTGAGGACTTCCTACGTTCATCACGCTATCTTTTTCTGCGCCGTGCATGAATTGGAATTTTGGAAAGCCTCGACCATTCGAGCGTTTCATCCCTTCGTCGATATACGGATGCATTTCATCAATTGCTTGTTGCGTCGTTTCTGCTACGTAAAAGAATCCTGCAGTTGCCACTGGTAAAGTAGAAGGATCATGCCCGTTTTCAAGCGCAGTCTGTCGATATACATCGATGGTGTGCTTATAGCTTTCAACAGGACCACCGAGTGTCGCCAACATCATTGGAACGCCAGCTCGTCCAGCTTTAATGGCACTTGCAGGTGGCCCTCCGACAGCACGCCAAATAGGAAGTGATCTATTCACAGGGCGAGGTAAAACTTGTGCATCCTTTAACGGAGCCCGAAAATTACCAGACCATGTAACGCGTTCTTCCGTATTAATTTTTCGGAGAAGATCGAATTTTTCTTCGTACAATTCTTCGTAATCTGCAACGTTATATCCTAAAAGTTCAAATAATCCAATACGAGAAGCGCGACCTGCAATCAACTCTGCACGCCCTCCTGAAATTAAATCGATGGTCGCAAAATTCTCATACACGCGCACTGGATCCGACGTACTCACAATGGTGGAAGAACTGGCGATTTTAATGTTCTTCGTTGCTTGCGCGATTGCTCCTAGTACGACTGCGTGTGCTTGCGTAGTGAAATATTCTTGATGGCTTTCCCCCACACTAAAAAAATCAATTCCTGCTTGGTCTGCTAGTGTTGCGAGCTCAATGATTTCGCTAATTCGTTGCTGGGCCGATATGCGTTCTCTTGTATGTGGGTTCGGCATATGATCGCCCAGCGTATATAAACCGAACTCAAACCCATCATTAAACTCCATTGTTCCCATCTTCATCTTGATGCCTCCCATTTTATCTTCTATGTTTGAAGTGTATCGTTAGTTGAAAAACCTGACAAAGAATGTGCCCGAAAGAAAGGAAGTGAACCATATGCGCTTATTTCATGTTAGCGAAGAAGCAGATATTGCATATTTTGAACCGCGAATACCTACCCGAGAAGACATGGACAAATCGCAGGCTCTCGTATGGGCGATTGATGAAGCGCATTTGCCCAACTTTTTAACGCCTCGTAATTGTCCGCGTGTATGCTATCATGTTTCCAAACAGACCACTGAACTGGACCGGAAGCTTTATTTCCAGCAGCCAGACTCAACCTATGGAATTGTATTGGAGAAGAAATGGGAGCAGGAAATGCAGAACACGGATTTGTATTTGTATGAATTCGATTCTCGTAATTTTAAATTGCTTGATGCGGTTGCTGGTTATTATGTCAGTAAGCATCGAGAAATCCCAAGTGCCGTATGGTATGTATCAAACCCTCTTCAAGCACTTAACGAGCGCCAAGTCGAGGTGCGATTTGTCGACAATTTATGGGAAGCGCATGATGCAATTATGCAGTCATCATTTGACTGGTCGATGTGTCGAATGAAATATGCGCAAAGCAGCCCAGGGAAATAAATTCTTTGAGAATAGAAGGTAGTTTTCTCGTTAAAGTAACTATTATCTGAGTGCTAGAAAGACGTTCGTATATCATATTTGATATAAAATATAGTAACTTTATCATTGTGCTGGCGCGTTAATCGCGAAATTGGTGCGATTCTTGAGAAAACGGTGCGATTTTTACAAAAAAGTTACGATTCTTGCGAAAAACGTACCAATCTTCCAGCATTATTATCGAACAATAATATAAAATCTAACTCGGTTTAGGAGTATACTGATAGGCAAAAGGCGGTTCGGAGGTGAAGTCATGTCGGAATTAATGGTCATTATGTTAGAGCGCGTAGGGATGATTGTCGCTGTGGCGTTCATTCTGACTCGTTTTGATTTTTTTAAAAATATGGTCTATCACGATACGTTAAATCGAAAACAAGAAATAACCGCGATTGCATTTTTCGGTTTTTTCGGCATTATCGGAACGTATTTTGGTGTGGCATTTAATACGAATACACAAGAATTTACAAGTGTAGCCATGAATATTGCGTCAGATGAGGCGATCGCTAATTCTCGCGTTATTGGGGTAGTTGTAGCGGGATTATTAGGTGGATATCGTCTTGGACTTGGTGCAGGGCTGATTGCCGGAATTCATCGGATAACGTTAGGTGGCTTCACAGGTCTAGCTTGTGGGATATCAACAATTGTCGCCGGTCTTGTAGCAGGCGCGTTTTATAAAAAAGGGAAAGACATCAAACCAGTCATGGCTTTTGCGATTGGTGCACTAGCTGAAACCATGCAAATGGGTGTCATTTTATTGTTATCGAAGCCATTTGAGCAAGCACTTTCTCTCGTGCAGGCAATTGGCATACCAATGATTTTAGCGAACGGAATTGGAACCGCAATCTTCTTGCTGATTGTGTATAACGTGATTAGTGATCAAGAAAAAGTGACGGCTCTTCAAGCGCAAAAAACGCTTCGCATTGCCAATCAAACACTTGGCTATCTTCGAAAAGGAATGACGGCAGATACTGCAGCAGCAGTTTGCGGTATATTGCATCGAGAGCTAGCGCCAAGTGCTGTATCCATGACGAATCAGACAGAAATTTTGGCACATGTTGGTCTAGCTAGTGATCATCATAAGGCGCATAGCCCGATTCAAACCAAAGTGACGAAAGAAGTACTTCAGCATGGAGAATTAATTGTCGCCAATGAGCAAGCGATTCATTGTATGGAAGAGAACTGTCCACTAGGAGCAGCGGTTGTTGCACCTCTTAAACAAAGAGGAGAAACCATCGGCACAATTAAGCTTTACTATCCTTCTGAAAAAGCGATTACAGACGTCAGCATGGAGCTTATTGATGGCCTAAGTTCGTTACTCAGTGATCAATTAGAAATTGCACATGCAGAACAATCGTACCAGCTTGCAAAAGAAGCGGAGATTAAAGTATTGCAGGCGCAAATTAGTCCGCATTTCTTATTCAACTCGATGAATATTATCGTCTCCCTCATACGTACAGACCCAGACCAGGCGAGGCAATTATTAAATTCGTTATCGTATTTCTTGCGGCAAAATTTAGCGGGAACAACTGCTAGTAAAGTGACGCTTCAACAAGAATTACACCACGTTCATGCGTATTTACAAATTGAGCAAGCACGTTTTATTGATAAACTTAGCATCACCTTAGACGTCGATGAAACGGTGTTGAATGAAATGATTCCTCCTCTAACATTACAGCCACTTGTGGAAAATGCCGTGAAACATGGCATTCGCAACATGGAAAAGGATTGTCATATTTCCATTTCGATTCAACCGATAGAAAACGAAATCGCGATAGAAGTGGCCGATAATGGAGAAGGTATTAACGAGGAGCGCCTAAAAACGATCGGTGTGAAAGAAGTTGAATCCATCGAAGGGACAGGCCTTGGTCTCTTCAATGTAAATAGACGATTGACGATGACTTTTGGCGAGAGAGCAGCGCTGCATTTTGACAGTACTGTAGGAAAAGGAACAACTGTACACTTCCGCATTCCTCATGTGAAAGAAGGTGAACACATTGAATCGTATTCGAGCGCTAGTAGTAGATGACGAACGATATGCACGAGAAGAATTAATATTTTTATTAAAAAAACATCCAGCAATTCACGTAATTGGAGAAGCCGAATCTGGAGATCAAGCGATAATGAAAGCAATTCAGCTCCAACCAGATGTCGTGTTTTTAGATGTGGAGATGCCAAAGCTTAGCGGAATGGAAGTAGCAAAAGCTCTAGTAGAGTTAAAGAAAGTACCATTCATCATCTTTGCGACAGCCTATCCGCAATTTGCGGCGAATGCTTTTCGAATGAATGCGGTGGACTATTTGTTAAAACCATACGACGAAGACCAACTATCACAAGCGATTCATCGAGTGGAAGAGCGCTTATCACGTCACGTCAAACAAGAGTCGAATTATTTGTTAGGAAAATTGCCAGTGGATCAAGATGGGGAAATCCATTATGTCGATATTGATTCCATTCTATACTTGTGTCGAGAGGAAAACGTGACGAAAATTGTGACAGAAGAAGCGGACTATGATGTCCGTACTCCATTGAAAGATTTAGAAACGAGACTTTCCACATACTCATTTTTTCGAATTCATAAAAGTTATTTAGTGAACTTACACTATATTACGCGTTTAACACCATGGTTTAACGGTGCGTATCATTTGGAACTACATGGAAGAACGGAAAAATTATCTGTCAGTAGAAACTACGTCAAACAACTAAGAGAGCGATTGGAGATGTAATATACACGATGCATCTTAACCGCAAATTTCGACATCATAATCCCGAAATCACACATGATAACCTATTTCCCTCTTTTTTTAGAAAATTTCCATTACTCTAAATGAAAGCGTTATCATTTTAAAGGGGGAATTTTCATGGTTACTTTTTTAGTGGGAATCGTGCTTCTTATTGTAGGGTATTTCACTTACGGTAAATTTGTGGAAAAAGTTTTCGGAGTGAAAGAAGACCGAGCAACACCTGCATTCACGCAGGCAGATGAAGTCGACTATGTTCCGATGAATACGAAGAAAAACTCGTTAATCCAATTGTTGAACATTGCAGGAGTTGGACCGATTTTCGGACCAATTATGGGAGCATTATATGGCCCTGTTGCATTTATTTGGATTGTCGTGGGGGCAATCTTTGCAGGAGCTGTCCATGATTATTTAACTGGCATGATTTCGATCCGAAATCGTGGAGCTCACTTACCAGAACTTGCGGGTCAATATTTAGGTAAAATTATGAAGCATGTTGTAAATGCGTTCGCGGTATTATTATTACTTTTAGTTGGTACTGTATTTGTTACGGCACCAGCGGGACTATTGTATAACTTGATGAACGGTTGGATGGGAATGGGTCTCATTCTAGCGGCAATCTTCATCTACTATATTTTAGCAACGTTGTTACCAATCGATAAAATTATTGGTCGCGTTTATCCGTTATTTGGACTTTTACTGATTATCAGTGCAGTTGGAGTAGGAGCTGGAATGGTCATTACAGGGGCAGACATTCCGGAACTGACATTAACCAATTTACATCCAGATAATGTGCCAATCTTTCCATTGTTATTTTTAACTATTTCATGTGGAGCACTTTCAGGATTCCATGCCACACAAACTCCGATTATTTCTCGTACGACGGAATCGGAAAAACAAGGTCGAAAAATTTTCTACGGGATGATGATTGCAGAAGGTGTCATCGCCATGATTTGGGCAGCAGCTGGAATGGCATTATTTAACGGACCAGTCGGGTTAAATGAATTACTTGCAGCTGGTGGACCAGCAATGGTTGTCAGTGAAGCGTCTACTATGTTACTTGGAGCAATCGGTGGGACACTAGCGATTCTTGGTGTAATCATTCTGCCAATTACATCTGGAGACACAGCTTTCCGCAGTGCTCGTATGATTATTGCGGACTACTTCAAAATGGGGCAATCAAAAATATTGAGCCGCCTATGGATTGCATTACCACTGTTTATTCTTTCATACGGCTTAACAAAAATTGACTTCACATTATTATG
Source organism: Paenisporosarcina cavernae (assembly GCF_003595195.1). Classification (GTDB taxonomy): domain Bacteria; phylum Bacillota; class Bacilli; order Bacillales_A; family Planococcaceae; genus Paenisporosarcina; species Paenisporosarcina cavernae. The sequence continues at coordinate 2,313,908 of NZ_CP032418.1, read as the reverse complement.
GCGCTATTTCTCTTGGGCGAATCAAACAACCGCTGTAATTGCATTATTCGTCGGAGCGATGTATTTGTACATTGCGAAGAAAAATTACTGGATTTCCCTTATTCCAGGGATCTTCATGTTGTATACAACCATGGTGTACATTTTAAATGCGCCAATAGGATTCCGATTAGATATGGGCATAGCCTACATCGGAGCAACCGTGATTACGATCACACTTGTTGCGACATTCTTTGTGGCTGCGAATAAAGCAAGAGCAGACCAAATTCCACTAGAAGAAGACGTTTCCGGTTGGAGTCCTTCAGTCGCTCGATTATAAGAGCTATTCAAGCATCCCTTTCCTCATTGAGATTATTCAATTGGAAAGGGATTTTTGTATGGAAATAAAATGCTTTCTACGTTATCGGAAATGAATGGCGTGTTAATGTGAAAAAACAGATCTTCCTGTTTCGAAAAATACTTCTTACAATATCTATACATAGTTTGTTCCAATTCGCACATTCTACTCATGATGACTATTTAGGAGGAATGTGAGTGGGAATTTTATCTGGTAATGCAAAAGACGAGCCGTTGCACGAAGGAGAAGTTTTTGGGATATGGTCGTACATGTTAGCGAACAATGGACTCAAAAGTTTGTACCAATTGTTCATTAATCATGCCGGGGATAAAGAATTGATTTCTTTATTAAAAGACGCAGTACAAACGATTCAAACGGAAGAAAACCAAACAGGAGAATTGCTGAAATCGAATGGGATTGGACTACCTCCAACGTTGCCAGATCGTCCGCAAGCGACCGCCGAACAAATTCCAGTAGGTGCGCGAATTTCTGACCAAGAAATTATGGGAATACTGTCCATGAATGTTGCTCAAGGTTTAGTAGCCTGCAGTATGGTAATGGGACAATGTTTACGTGAAGACGTTGGGATGATGTTCGGCCAATTTCACGCGGCGAAAGCATTAATGGGTGCAAAAGTTTTACGTTTAACAAAAGAAAAAGGGTGGGTAGTTCCACCGCCACTGCATTCGACACCAGAATTTTCAAAAGCGTGAACCAAAGCCCGGGAGAAAGACTCTCCTGGGTTTATTTCTACTAAATGAGGTGAAAGAGATGAAAAAAGAACAGTTATTAAAAACAGAAGAAAGCTCCATGGCTGCACCAAACTTAGATAATCCGGAGCGTGTGACAACCGATTCCATCAGTTTATTCGATATGCATGAAGATATGCAGACAGTAGATACGATCGCGATTAGTGAGCTAAACAAACAGGTGTTAAATGAACGAGCAAGATATGTCACAAAAGATCCGTCAGCGAATTCGGATGTTCATCCAAATTGAGGTACACTTAAGAAAAACACGTGTAAGGAGAAATGGATGAAATTTTATATTGCCGCTAGTTTGCGGAACAGAGAATTGGTCAGAGAAGTTTCGATGTCCTTATCGTTAAAAGGACATATACATACGTATGATTGGACGAAGAACAAACAGATTGAATCAATAGAAGATTTAGCTCGGATTGGTTCGGAAGAAATCGAAGGAGTAGCAGCTGCAGATACAGTTATTGTGCTCCTACCGGCTGGAAAAGGCAGTCACATCGAAATGGGAATGGGGATTGCCCTTGGAAAGCGTGTCATTATTTATTCGGAAAATACAGATCTAAACCTTTTAGCAGAAACTAGCACATTTTATCATGTGCCAGAAGTGGAACAAGTAATCGGTCCAATAGAGGGATTATATGATTATTTGGAGAATAAAGGTAGGAGAGAGTGTAAGTAAACTAGCACAACTACCGAGACTAGCCGATCATTTTCAGGCTCATTGGTTGTGAAGGAGGAATAGAATGGTCTGGATCTCATTGTTGATTATCCTTGGATTGTTTTTAATTGCTTTTCTAATTGATCGACGAAATAAGAAGCTGAATAATCACTCACAGAATTCATTGAACTCTCATGCAAAACAAGGCGAGAGCACAAACTTTACGATGGGTGACAATAGATATACGAGTGGTGGAGAATAAGAAATCATCTCAAACTTAATAAAGACAAGAATAGAAAGAAGAAGAACTTCCATATACGTAGAAGTTCTTTTTTTAGAAGCAACCATCATCGCTAAATCTAATTCTAGTCATGTAATTTTCGTACCCAATACGCATCATTTTGACCAGGGGAAGACAGTTTAAAGATATCGTCAGAGTATATTTTGACCTTGTCACCTATCTCCAAGTTGTCGAAAAGAAAGTCCGGATAATACGAAGGTAAGTAATAGATGGTTCCTCCAAATTTGTGCGTTTCAGATAATTCCTTCTTTGTTTTCCCTTCCACATGTTCATTTTTGTTTAACTCCACTACCCAAATGGAATTCTTTTCACCATTGGATCCTTCCGAAACGCCAATGACTGTACCTGAATAAGTGTGAATATGGAAGAAAAAAAGAACCATTGCAAAAAGGACGAGTAAGAGTGCGACCACAAGTAAGGATGTAAATTTCTTCTTTGTCATTCGTTCCTCATCTCCTATAGAAAGTTGACTATATCATACTATATATTTGATGGTGTTATCGTTTTTTGGATGAAATAAATAACTAAAAAAATGACTTTTACTCACTTGAAGAAAAGTCGCACACTCTCAGTGAATGAACATTAACTTTACTTAAGGAAAATAGTGGTAACAAACGTAACGAATCATTCGTCTACTTAGTGTGAACATGAGAATGGATGAAAGGAAGAGATGGGATGCGAAAAGAGATGCATCTACTTTTAGTACTAGTAGTTTTGACAGGTTGTTCCAACAATTTTACGAAAACGGAAACCACATATGTATTTGGGAATCCGGATGCAGATGAAATGTTGGAAATGGACCCGGATGTGGATATGTTTCAGTGGAACGATGGAATTTATGTGACTGATATCGCGTGGGTGAATGCGTTAGAAATAGAGATCGATCAAGAAGTTGGCACTATTACAAATCAATCGTATGATCCGGAAGCGTTTGCAAATGGGACGTCAACGAAATTGCCAATTGGAAGTGTGATTTTTTCGGTAAAAGATCAATCGAATATTTTGATCGTAAAAGATGGAGAGAAGTTAATTCGTTATTTGCATTTAGTGGAGGGATAGAGGATATTGATAGCGGTCAAATGATGAGCATCACTTGGCCGCTTATTGAGTTAGTTTCGAAACAGATTGAACCAGCCTTTCCACTTGAACCAGATAAGCATTAGCACCGCGATTACTACCATGATTCCAATCGTGATGAAATAGCCATAATCTGTCTCGAGTTCTGGCATGTGACGGAAATTCATGCCGTAAACTCCGGCAATGAACGTCAATGGAATGAAGATAGAAGAGATAATCGTCAAAATCATCATAATTCGGTTCATGCGTGTCGAGTTCATCGCCATGTAACTATCTCGGATATCGGCAGTGAGCTCTCGGTTCGAATCAACAATTTCGGTCAGTCGGACAAGATGATCCAAAATATCGGAAAAATACGTATGTTCATGTCCTTTTATGTCCAGTCGAGTAGAATTTAACACTCTGTAGATTAAATCGCGCATTGGAAGGATTGTACGTCTCATCCATAACAAATCACTGCGTCGATCAAAAACAGAGTCCATCGAAAAATGACGCATATCATACGTCATCGTATCTTCAATTTCGTTTAGTTCATCTTCAATTTTATGTACTAATGGGAAGAAATCATCGACGATCTTATCTAGAATTTCATACATAACAAAAATTGCGCCACGGTCCCACGTTTCATGATGATTTGGAAAACGTAAACGTAGGCGGTCTACTTGATTAATTGGTTCGTGATGAAAAGTGACGACAAAGTTTTTTCCAATGAAAAAATCAATCTCTTCGGCTTCTAGCGTTTCTTTATTCAGCGTATGCGCAACGAAAAATTGATAGCCATCATAATAATCTACTTTTGGTCGCTGTAACCGGTGTAAACAGTCCTCGACTGCTAGTGGATGAAAATGAAAGAAGGTATCTAGTAATTTGGACTCCTCAGGTGTTGGTTGATTGAAATCAACCCAATACCAATCAAAATCAGCAGAATGAGCTTCCTCTAAAAGGAAATCCATTAATAGTTCATTGTTTTTTGAAACACCAAGTGTTCGAATCATCGTATCACGCTCTCTACTCAAAATTTACGTCTTTTTTACATATTTCCCATATTGTCTTCATAGTGTAACTGTACCCTTTAATGAAGAAAAGAAAAAGGAGCGGATACGTAGGTTGAAAATAAAAATAGCGACGATTCCAATGACCATACTGTCATTTCTAGCAGTTGGAAGTATGATGCATGTAAAAAAGAATTTTGGTAAGAAGAGTCAATCGATTCCGATTCACTACGTACGATAATCCTTTTTCCATTACTCTACAGGCGACTGTGGAGTTTTTTTATTTTCCCGACGATTCGAGACTTCGAGTAAGATCCGAATTTTTGTGAGCTCTTTTTGCATTTCTTTCAAGCGTTTTGAACTCTCTATTGCAGAATTCACACCCAAAGTAATGGCAAAAAAGAGCAAGACAAGTCCTATAATTCCAATGAAGAGTTCCATCTAACGCTCACCTCTTTGGAAAGCAATATTTTCCTGTTCCAAGCGGGATACTTCATTCTCCAATAAGCTTAAGCGTCGATGAATTCGATAAAATATCGGTGCATAGGCAACCACGATTAGAATCAACCAACCCATCAAAATTCCTCCTCACATTTCTGGTATATTTAGGATATCAAATCTACGTATGGAAAAATAGAGGAGCTTTAATATGGAAGTGAAATATGCGGTGTATCGTTCGATAACACCAGAAGATGTATTATCAACGATTTATGCAATATATGATGAAATCTTCGAGGATATCGACTTGTTTTCTGAGAAATTAAAAGAGAAAAAAGAGTTATTGCTTGTGAGTGCTCATGTAGGAAGTGAAGTGATTGGTTTTAAACTCGGATATCAGCTAAACGAGGAAATATTTTATAGTTGGTTAGGAGGAGTTTCGCCTGCTTATCGACAGGCTGGTATTGGACAAGAGCTGATGACTATTCAGCATGAAAACTTACAGGAATTAGGCTATTCATGCATTCAAACGAAAACGATGAACAAATGGAGAAGTATGTTAATCCTAAACATCAAAAATGGTTTTGATATTGTGGATACATATCGGAAAGATAACGGAGAACATCGAATCGTATTGGAGAAAAAGTTATAATAGGAAATAGCTTATCGAGACTAGGAGGAATTCGTTTGAATGCTGTCCCAAATTGCCCCAAATGCGGTTCGGAATATACATATGAAGATAGTGGGTTATTTGTTTGTCCAGAGTGTGCTCATGAATGGTCACAAGTATCGGAAGAAGTAATAGAAGACGGTAAAATGGTGAAGGATGCCAATGGCAATAAGCTTCAAGATGGGGACACCATTTCAGTGATCAAAGATCTCAAAGTAAAGGGGACTTCTATGGTCATCAAAATAGGAACGAAGGCGAAAAATATACGTTTAATAGATAGTGACCATGATATCGACTGTAAGCTAGACGGCTTTGGACCAATGAAGTTGAAGTCGGAATTTGTGAAAAAAGTGAATTAAAAAAACGATGCTTCCGAAATGAAATTCTTCATTTCGGAAGTTTTTATTCTGCATGAGTCGTTGAGATTCTTACACGATCTCGAATGAAAAGAAACAGCAGGACAAAAAAGACAACGACAGCTAAAAATCCAAACAGAGTATGGTAAGCAAATGCTTGGTAGATATAGGACGTAGCTAATAAAATCGCAGCAATCCACACTAGCCGAGTCTTGAGTTTGGATGTGCTGGAAAAATTTTTGAGTAAAATGAAAAATAACGCCATGTTAATGATCAGAGCAGCCACTAGAAAAGCCGTAACAATCATTTTATTTCTCCTCCTCTTCCTTTTGCACTTCTTGACGTTTTTTCCAGTTCGAAGGATTCAAATAGCGTTTAAATTTCTGAGCGACTTCTTTTCCAACAAATAAAGCGCCGACCCAAAAAACAATTTCAGCTGCGATGAGTGTACCAGCTGCAATGCTTGCTTTCATTCCAGTGGATAGCTCCAGGAAAGGAATAACGGGTAAAAATAGCCATAGTATCACGGAAAGTCCGATGAAGACGAGTCCTATTCTGTAGAGTGTTTTCGATTTCGGTGCGGATGGTGTTTCGTGTGAAGGTTCCATGTGAATCTCCTTTACTGCGTACGCTAGTTTCTGTCTTCATCATAAGCGGTACAAGGTGAAACTTCAATTGATTTTCGGGACATCTTCAACGGATAAAAGATGTGGTACGATACGTTTGGGACATATGTCCTTTCGTGACCTTCACGACTTCCTGTTTAATTAAAGAAAAACAATTGGAGCGAGCAGGATGAGAGGAATTATATTTTCCATATTAGGCGGATTATTTATTACATTACAAAGTGTTTTTAATGCGCGAATTAGTCAAGATATAGGAACGTGGCAAACAGCGATGATCACCCAGTTGACAGGATTTATCGCAGCGATATTATTACTGTTTTTATTAAAAGACAAAACGGCACGTCATTTATCAAAAGTAAAGCCACTATATTTAATCGGTGGCACATTCGGTGCGGTCGTCGTTTTCTCCAATATAATGGCTATCCATTACATCGGAGTAACATTAACCATCGCGGCGGTTTTAATCGCACAGCTAACGGTAACATTTATCATCGATAAGAATGGTTGGTTTGGTGTAAAAGCACAACGTATGGGAATCCCACAGACAATTGGAATTTTGCTAATGATTTCAGGCGTTGTGATTCTCAGCATGTAAGGGAGAAGATGAAGTGAAGCAATCGAACGAAGCTGAAAAAATAGAGACATATTTAAAACGGTTTCAACTTCATGCTATTTTCAATGAACAATTAATCCCTCGGTTATCGCTTCGTCAATTCGAAGTAGGAGAGAGGATATGTTCTCAAGGCGATGAGAGCGATTACTTATTTGTTTTAGTAAAAGGGAAAGTGAAAATATCGACGACTTCTCGAGAAGGGAAGAATTTGATTTTAGGTTTTAAAACACCTGTGGAAGTCATAGGCGACATCGAATATGTGCGCGGGACAACGATTTTGAACACAGTCGAAGCGGTGACAGCAGTTGAAATGCTTGTCGTCACAAGACGAGATGTCGATCAATTCGCAGGGGATGACCCGAATTTGTTGCGCTTTTTATTGCAGATTATCACGCAAAAATTTTACATCAAATCGAATGCGCTTAGTTTTAATTTAATGTATCCAGTAGAAGTAAGACTTGCGAGTTATTTGCTGTCCTCTGCGTTTGATGATGCTAATTCGAATGTTCATCAAGAGTTAAAGACATCGATTTTGCCAGACGCTGCGGATCTGATTGGAACGAGTTACCGACATGTTAATCGAGTGATACAACGATTTACGGAAGAAGGGATTATTCGTCGGGATAACGGAGTCATGACCATTCTAAACCGAAAAAAGCTGGAGCAGCTTGCGAACAATAATATTTATGAATGAAGAAAGTAGTGAGAGTAATGATTAGTGGCATATTTTTCGCGTTGATTGCAGGATCGCTAGTAGGTTTACAAAATATCTTTAACAATCAGGTCAACCAACGAGTGAGTTCTTGGACGACAACGACGCTTGTTTTAGGGTTAGGCTTTCTCGCATCCTTCATCATCGGCTTGTTTGTGGAAGGTGCTGGGATGTTTCATTTCCAAAACATGCACGTGGCGTATTGGTTCAGCGGCGTTATTGGTGTAGGGGTCGTGACGAGTATGGTACTCGGTTTACGGCATTTGGGGGCGACCTTTGCTATATCGATCGCTTTAGTTTCTCAGTTAATCTTCGGGCTCCTATGGGATACATTTGGGTGGCTTGGCCTTGAAAAAGTGCCACTCACTTGGCAACAAATCGTCGGAGTTTCTGTTATGATTTTGGGAGTGCTAATCTTTAAATTAGGTGGAATTAAATGGAGGCGGAAGGTCATTGTATAAGTATCAAACATTGTTATTTGATTTAGATGATACGTTACTCGATTTTGGAGCAGCGGAAAAAATGGCGTTTCGTTCATTGCTACAGTCTCAAAATGTAGAGCATTCCGATGAGAAGGAAGCGCGATACAAAGAAATCAATAAAGGACTTTGGAAAAAATTCGAAGAAGGTGCCTTAACTCGAAACGAAGTAATCCATACCCGGTTTGTGCAATTTTTCGGCGAACAGTCGATTGAAGTAGACGGGGTCGAGATGGATCGTCAATTTCGACATTTCCTAGAAGAAGGCAAATTCTTTGTGGAAGGTGCGGAAGAAGTGATTTCTACGTTGCACCATACACACGATTTGTATATTGTGACGAACGGCGTATCTACTACGCAAGCAAAACGATTAAAAGCAACAGGGTTACGTCCATATTTCACAACCGTATTTGTTTCCGAAGATACCGGTTTTCAAAAGCCGATGAAAGGATTCTTTGACTATGTGTTTGCGCGCATTCCAAACTTTGATTCAAGTCGAACTATCATTATTGGAGATTCCCTTTCTGCCGATATTCGTGGCGGGAATGATGCCGGAATCGCCACATGTTGGTTCAACCCTCGTGGACTGACGAATGAAACCGGCATTGAGCCTACATATGAAATTCGCCAGTTAGACGAATTGTATGCAATTGTTGGGGAGAATGAAAACGAATGAACAGAGCTGGCTCAAAAAGGAGCTAGCTCTTTTTTGTCGAATTAATACTGAAGGAGAAAGAATTTAGCAAGTTCACTACTAATTGGAGGGATTCGATGTTTAGCTTATTTGGAAAATTTGTAGCTGCCGAGGGAAAGAAAGAAGAACTGCAGTCAGTTTTACTAAATGCTGCAAATTCGATGCAGGAAGTTCCAACTTGTTTACAATACACCATTCATATTAACGAAGAGGAACCGCTTGCCATTTATGTGTTTGAGGTGTGGGAATCCGAAGTAGCACACCACGATTCACTGGAGCTCGATGCCACGAAGGCACTGATTCAGCAAGCGATGCCTTTAATTGCAGGGATGGATCGAATTAGTAAACTACAAGCAGTAGGCGGTAAAGGGCTATAAAATGAATTGCACGGATGAAAGAAGTTTTTGATGAGAAGAAAATTTTGGTCGATAGCTATAATATAGCTAAAAATGGAGGTCAGGATGGAATATTTTTATAATTTGTTCATTATCTTACTAGTTGTGATTGGTGTCGCATCTTTTACGATGTTCGTTAGAAGATTATTAATCAATTCAAGTGTGAAAAATCGTCGACTTGAAATGATCGAAATGAAACTTGATGAAATGAAAGAATTATTGCTAAAAGAACAATCGAAATAAGTTGGAATCGCAGGTATCTTCTTGCTTGCAAGTAATGTTTTTTTGAGGTGAGAGAATGATTTTTCTCTTTGTAAAATAATGACTGATCAGGTCGCGGTTAAAAATGCCACTTCTCCTTTCTTCTGCGACCTTACAGTGCATGATTCTTCACTTAATTCTGCTAATAAAGCTCGAGAGCAAAGGAGTGAAGTAGCTCAGCCATTTCATTTTCTGGTTCATCTTTCTTTAATTTAAAGTATGCGGCTGTCACAAATCGACGTACAGCAACTCGAGGATAGTAACTCTCCACAGTGGATTTGTTTTCTTCATATAATTGATCCGCTTTATGTTTTAACTCTTCTAGCCATTTTGTTATTTCAGAAGCAGTAAAGTGATTTTTTCCTAGTTCTAGAAATGCAAATGCTAATCGATCTTCTTCTTCATCCACATAGCCGGACGATAGTAGTAAAAATCGCTCGATACCTTCTAACAATTGTCTTTTCTGAGTATTCTTTACGAGTGGATGCATGGCTAACGACGCAATCATATCTGCACTGTGGGCCACAGCGTGTGCCCATCCTTTTTCTCCTACATATCCACGCGTATCTTTCTCTAATTGGATAGATAGTAATGCATCTTCTATTAATGGTAGGAGTACTTCCTCTTTTACGAGTGAACTTTTTGCATCGAAGTAGAAAATTAATGCTACGAGTAAACTCGAAAACGATCGAGTAAATACGTCATCAGAAGAGGAATAGTGAATGCCCTTTACAAGTAACTTTTCCTTCACGAGTCTCTCCACTATAAACTCTATTTGATCAGACGTGAGTAACCCTCTATCAAAAAAGTAATAAAACGAAGTGAAAATCAGTTTATCGCGTAAATAGGCATCGGTATTTCCGATATTCTCCATCATATTTTCTAATAACGGTTGCGAAATCTCGATTTCATTTGTTTCAATAAAATGTTCTAACGTCGCTTTTAATTTTTGCATGATTGCCCTCGTTTACTAAATTATTTATATTACGCTCTTTGGATTGAAAGAATCAGATCCGGATGGAAGTAAATCGAAAAAATGCCAAGGAGATGAATAATCCTCACCAGGTTCAAAAATTTCGTTTGCCACAAGGAATATTTCATTCTCCTCATTTTTAAAGAATGTTGAACAACCAGGAATGGACTGCGTATCATTTTTAAATCCCAGATCTTCTCTAAACGTACTATTTGTAGTAGAAACCATCCGAAACGGCCAATTGCGACTTAATGCGAACTCGCGTTGAACTTCTGAATGATCTGGAGAAGAGACAACAAATGATGCCTTTTTCGTTAAGTAAGGATAAACGCCGGAAAAACCATCTGTCCACATCGTACAGTACGCACACTGTTTCCCCATATTATGTATGACAATAAGTTCATTGCTCTCACCAAAAAGGTCTGATAATCGAATTTTTTTGTCATTCAATCCTTCAAATACATAATTTTGCACGGGAATATAAGGTTCTTCTTTTTTTAATTCCTTTAATTGTTTCTTTTTTTCTGCAATTTCCTTCTCCAATTCTTCCATTTCTTTCGATCTTTTTAACATGACATCATCACCCTTTTGTTGGTTTGTGCGACATATTCTCCTTTTGCAATAGGAATAACTTCTATTCATTACCAACATTCTCCTGCAAGTTTTGGGAAATGGAAGGAAATAACGCCTCTAATCCTGAATGTAACTGAAAAGAGAAAAGGAGAATGCACATGGCAAAATCAGACTTTATCGAAGGAAGTGACTTGCCAAAAGGCTTGTCTAAGCCTGCAATACGAGCACTAGTAAGCAAAAACTGGACTACGTTACATGAACTTTCTCAACATACTGAAGAAGAAGTGGCTGCTTTACATGGGATGGGACCTAAAGTGATGGGGGCGTTAAAAATTGCGTTACGAAAACAAGGTCTCGATTTTAGAGAGAAATAAAGGAAACTTTTTCCTGTGTTAATCGTATAACGGGCAAAGGGGGAATTGCACATGTTTGATCAGGATTTTGAAGATGCTAGCTTTTTCAGAAACATCTTATCTAAAAAATGGGTGGCCATTCCACTAATCCTTATCGTTATTGCTCTCTTCGCTTTTATTCCACCTAAAGTCATAGAGTCAACATCACTTGACTCTATGACCATCGATGAAGAGCTCAAAGCCGTCCATGATGTTAAGGCAATGGAAACGAGGCTTTTTAACGACATGGAGCGACCGCTCGTTCTTGGCTATGGACTGGAGTCTTATTCCAATGAAGACGGTGCTATTCACGCAGAGGTAAATGCATATACGATTTTTGGAATCACGTATGCAACGATTGAACAAATAAATGAAGGATACGTTGTACACTTTTTTGGGAAAAAGTAAAACCGGTGACAATAGACCTCACCGGTTTGGAAACATTAGGAAACATCCTCACTAAAATCTACTTCTAACAAATTGTCTGTCTCTATATACGATTTTAGATTGCTAAGGATAAATGGCCATCCATTGTTGTATCCACGAAACGTATAAGGATTTTCTTCATAGTCAGCACTCAATAACTTCTCGTGGTCAAGCGTTACTTTCGTAACGTCTCCCATTGAAGTGAGTGTTAGACTCACCACTGTTGGTTCCTCTCTATCAGAAGTATCAGAAGTGTTCGACCAACTGTGCACGAGCTTGCGGTTAGGTATGAGTTCGATAATTTCACCGAAATCAGTCACTTCACCTCGCAAATATTCGATGGACGAGCCAATATTCCAGTCGGAACGAATGGCCGTTCCAAAGAAATAACGTTCTGTATGCTCGCTTTTTGTCCAAGCTTCCCAAATTTTATCGGGAGAAGCTGCAATATATATATCATAGTGAAATGTCCGCACCTTGTTTCCTCCTTTGTATATATACTTTTTCGAGAGACACCTAAAAAACCCTTCAGAATGGAGAAAAAAAGATGAACAAATTATCCGTTTTTGTTACAGGACTTCTTTTGATTGGCGCTGGATTTTTTATTTTTGTTGAGACAATGTCATTAGTCCCAACTTTACTTCATCAAGATGGAGCGGGAACAGGATTCTATATTGGCTTTTTAGAGATAAATGATCACTTGTTGTTTTCAGAAATACCTCAAACAGTGAGCCTTTTTTCCGTAGCAAGCATCTTCCTAATTGTCCTTGGCACCATTTTATGGACCAAGCTCTACAATCAGCTCTCGAAATCAGTCTGAGTATTTTGGGAAATGGAAGGCACACTGCTTTTCATTCGAAAAACCATCACACCACTAATTGCGAATAAGATGGATGCGACGTAAAAAATGGAGCCAATGGTTAAAAAGTCGACCAAATAACCCGTTGCGATAATCGCGATTGCAGCAGCGATGGATGTCCACACATGATATGTTCCAATTTCCTTCCCAGCACTTTGTTTTTCCACAAGTCGTGCAAGGACGGTTTTTTCTGCATTTCGCTGGATGGCACCGAGGATACCCATGAAAATTTGCAAGAGATAGACGTGCCATATTTCAAAAGCAAGCGGTAAGAATAGTAAAATGACTGCCATTCCCCATGCATACGTGCCCAATAACACGCAATCGCCAAATTTATCTGCTACTTTTCCAATAACGGGATAGCTTAACGCTGCTGCCAATGTGAATAAACCATATGCCCATCCAAACTGAGCGTAGGAATCTCCAACGTTTCGAAGTAGGAGAATGTAAAATGGAAAGATCATACTTGTCGCAATGCCGACAATACTTTGGTAGCGAATAAAGGATGAATACGTCATTTCAAATACTCCTCATAAAATCGGTTTTGAAAAAGATTCTCTGGGTCGAAGCGTTTTTTCGTTTGTAAAAAGTCTTTGTAGGATGGATATGCCTGTTGAAATTGTGCTTTCGACGGATAGCCATAATACGGTAAATAATACGTTCCTCCATGGGAAAGTGTAACATCAATCATTGCTTGGACAGCTTCCTGCGTTTCGACAATACTTTCCTCATCCGTTCCTTGGTTTAGCAAAATGACTAATGCAAACATATCCTCTTTTGCATAGGAAAGTGTTGCTTCCTCATTTTCTTTCACGTACCGTACGGTAATATTCAGCATGTTCAACTCTGGATAGTCTTCCAGCGTTTCTCTTAAATCATCGATATAGTCCCCATATGCATCTATTGGAACAAAATACTCCTGCAGCACTTCGGTTTTCTTCGCGGAATCCATTTCCATAAAGATAGAGTCCGAACGCATACTGTTGTTGCGGGAAATGAAGTCTCCATCCGTCTTTTCGGTATAGGTTTTCTGCGTAGCCCAAAACAAATTTTTCCCACGGTCGCTCATTCTAGCTAGCCCTAAAAAGAGTTTTGGAATCGCGATTATCTTCTCACGCGAAAGCTTGCTGTAATTCGATAATTTCGATTGATCTTCTGCCAAATAATAATCGGTTGCATACATCTCGGTTAAAAATGAATCAGGTGCTGTCGAAATTCGTGCCATGTGCATTTGAACGTCGGAATTACCTAGCACATCCTCTTTAAAATAGGTGCTATAAGTTTGATTGTCCATTTCTTGGGTTTTCATTTCATAGAGCACATCTTTTGTCAGGCGTAATGTCACATCCAAAATAACGCCGACTAAACCATATCCACCAATTGCACTGTAGAACAATTCACTGTTTTCACTCCGGGAGACATCTAAAATAGATCCATCCGCGGTTAATAAGCGAAATGACTCCACGGAGTCAATAAGAGAATTGAAGGCGATATCCCGACCATGAACGTTCACACTGAGGGAGCCACCAACCGTGAAAATATTTTGTGACTGTGTAACTTGTAAAGCAAGTCCGTAAGGTTGTATGTATGCTTGAATATCGTTCCAAGTTGCGCCGCTTTGAACGGTAATTTGCTTGGATTCTTTATCTAAGTCGAGAATATCGTTATATCCTTTCATATCTAACTGAATCCCGTTGGGATACAAGGTTTGACCACCTTGACTGTGTTGCATGCCGGCAATCGAGATGGGAGTGTGTGATTTGGCAGCATCATGCACAATTTTTTGCAATGCTTGGTCGCTTGTCGCATCTGTCACGACCTTCATTTGCGTAGGTAGTAAAAGTGCATAATCATTTTCTTCCATGATTTCTAGCCCTTTTTGGTAATGAAAAAAAGTGAAGGCAAACAACGTAAGATAAGCGAGAATTATGAGGACGGATTTCTTCATAAAAATCGCTTCCGAATTTCTGGTGTAGGAACGAAGCAAGCTTTTCTTTTCCCAAACCATTTATAACGATTTTTGGCAATGAAACGATAAACGCCATCTCGGAATAATTTCGGGAAAAACCGAAGTGAATATCCCAAGACCCATGGGAAATGAAGATGACGTGCAATGTTTAGGGCCGCATCCGATTCAACGTAAATTGTCTTACCTTCTATGTACACAAGACTATCCGGCAATTTCGTGATAACAAACTCTGCCAATAGTCTTTTAGCAACGTCACTTTGTAACGACGCCAATTGAAAATCCTCGTCCTTTTCATGCTTCAAAATGAACTGCACACTTCCGCTACAAAAGTTACACATCCCATCGAACAAAATCACACGTCTCATATCGCCCATCCTCATTCATGAATTGATACTAAGTATAACGGAAAACAAACGGAAAAGTTCGAGGGGAAAAATAGACCCGCGATAAAAAAGGAAGTAGTAGAGGGTAAGAAAATGATCGAGATCATAAAAAATGGAGAAGAGACGAATAGAACCTCAAAACTGACGAATAGAACGGCAAAAGTGACGAATAGATCCTAAAAACTGACGAATAGAATCACAAAAGTGACGAATAGAAACCTCAGAGCCATTCCGCAGCTTGATTCTTGGCTATAATTTGGATATATTTTGTTAATTAAATGATAGCTGCACGATAGAACGTAAAAGTTGCACGATAGGACTCAAAAGTTGCACGATAGGAATCAAAAGATGCACGATAGGATTTCCCGAATAAACAAATCACGTTATCTATCAGTGATAAGTGTCCGATAGATGTACTTCACAACCTGAAAAGTGACTGCAAGCCACGAGTTATCAAAAGTCTTGCAATACCACGATCTTTGCATGACATACTCACCAGTCACGCAATAAAAAAATCCAAGCATCTCGATTTCTCGAGATGCTTGGATGTCACTTACGAAACACTATTTGCTTGTAGTTGCGGCACGATACATCGTCCACGTCCAAACGGGATGCAGTGCGGTGTACCAAACATAGGATCTTTGGAAACTTGGCATTCCATTCCGAAGACGGAACGAACTAAATCACATGTGATGATTTTTTCTGGCGTTCCTTGATCGTGCACTTTGCCGTCTTTAATTGCAACCATGTTATGCGCGTAGCGAGATGCCAGATTTAAGTCATGTAAAACCATGACAATCGTTCTTCCCTGCATTTCATTTAATTCAAATAGTAAATCTAAAATTTCGATTTGGTGTGTCATGTCTAAGTAAGTTGTTGGTTCGTCAAGTAAAATCACGTCGGTATCTTGAGCGAGTGTCATCGCAATCCATGCACGTTGACGTTGCCCTCCAGATAGAGTGTCGACTGGTTGATCTTTTAAATGGGTAATACGTGTCGCTTCCATCGCAGCATCTACTTTTGCTGCATCTTCAGCAGACCATCGTTTTAACCACGTTTGGTGCGGATAGCGTCCTTGTTTAACCAACTCGTGCACTGTCAATCCTTCTGGTGAAACGGGTGACTGAGGAAGGATTCCCATTTTCTTCGCGATTTCTCGAGAAGACATTTGATGAATTTCTTTTCCTTCTAATAAAATCGAACCTTCGGATGGTTTTAATAAGCGTGCAATGGAGCGTAAAAGCGTTGACTTCCCACAACCGTTGCTACCAACAAAGACGGTGATTTCACCTTTAGGTATGTTCAATTGTAAGTTTTCAAATAAGAGTTTTTCACTATATCCTATTGAAAGTTCTTTTGCTTCGATTGCTGTACTCATTTTCACTAACCACCTAACTGATAAACTTTCTCATTACTAGTATCATAACATACATTTCGTTGTATTGAGAATGATTTTCATCAATTCCACCGAAAGTTTTACAAATATGTGTCATTCTTTTTTTGTAATAGTGTCTTTAAATGAGGCTTACTTTCTTTCGAAGTTAAAATATATAAAAAATCTCCAGCCTCTAAAATGGTATCTCCTCCAGGGGTTATTAACTCATCATTTCGAATGACCGCATTTACTAATGACCCAGATGGAAACGGAATATCAGAAAGCGACTGGCCGACAATCAACGTATCCTCTCGTAGTTCATACTCCACGATTTGGGCATCCGTCTTTCCGAGTGATACTAATTCTAATGAATGCATGGGAACGTTCTTTTGTTCTCCCATTAACCCTAATTTACTGGCTAGTAGAGTAACAGTAGAACCTTGTATCGTCGCACTTATTAACACCACGAAGAAAACGACATTAAAAATCATTTGGTTATTCTCAATTCCAGCTAATAGTGGAAACGTTGCGAGCACAATTGGTACCGCACCTTTTAAACCAGCCCATGACAGGAAAATCTTTTCATTCATCGTATAATCCATCTTCCAAGTGGAGACGAAAACCGCAATAGGTCGTGCAACTACCACCAAAATGATGGTAATTAAAAGACCACTCGAAATGAGTTTCCACTGGAAAAGTTGAGAAGGGAAAACGAGCAATCCAAGCATGACAAACATGGCAATTTGCATCATCCATGCAAAGCCTTCGGAGAAATGAAAGATGGAATGGCGATGCACAATATCGGCATTACCAATCATAATCGCTGCTATGTACACCGCTAGCAATCCGCTTCCATTTAGAAAATCGGTTAAGCCGAATGTAAGCAATGCAAATGCAGTGGCGAAAACAGGGTACAGTCCACTGGAATCGAGTTGAAGTTTGTTAAGTGCGAAAATCGCAATTTTCCCCATGAGTAAACCTAGTAAAGCACCTAGCCCCATTTGTAGAAAGAAAGAAGCGATTAATCGCCAAATGCTCTCATCCGGAACCGTAATTAGTTGAATAAACGAAATGGTAAGGAAGACTGCCATTGGATCATTCGAACCGGATTCCGCTTCTAGGGTTGCTCCAAGCTTTGGTCGAATATTTTGCCCTTTTAAAACGGCAAATACTGCTGCGGCATCTGTCGAACCGACAATGGATCCGAACAATGCAGCTTCTTTCCAATCAATATCGATGATATATTTGACGGCTACGGTCACAATCGCGGAGGTGATTAATACACCAATTGTAGCGAGCGAAAGAGAAGGCGCAATGACAGGCTTCATTGTGGACCAGTTGGTTTGAATGCCCCCTTCAAACAAAATAATAACGAGTGCGGTAATCCCGATAAGCTGTGCTACGAGTGCATTGTCAAAGTAGATTATTCCTAAAACATCGCTACCCATCGTGATGCCGACGAGTAAAAAGAGGATGAGCGTTGGAACGCCTAAACGCGAGGAGAATTTTGTCGTAATAACGCCGGCAATAAAAAGAATTCCTGCCAGCAATATAAACGTATCTGTTTCAATTGCAAGATTCATTGGCATACGTCCTTTCAGAAGGAATGGATGCTATAAGTATACATGAAATCGGTCATCCTCTTGAGTGATAAGGTCGGAAATAGACGAGTTAACGCGAGACACTCTAAAGAAGGAAAATGATGCTTTTTTAGAGAATACAACCAGTGAGGTGATCATTTATGAAAGCATTTGTTGCAGCAATAATGACGGGGTTATTTGTCGCAATCGTGGATGTCGCGATGGGAAACGGATTTACGTGGGATTTCATTCCTGCGGCAATCGGCGCATTTATCGCTATTTACCTTATTGACCATCGGGTATTTCAAAAGGTTCCTGAAAAATAAAAAACAGGCAATTTCTCGCCTGTTGTCGGTGTGTATTAAAGGTTAAATCGTCGGCTTATTTCAGTGACGATCTTTTTCTTGCGAGAATAAGACACATACATCACGAAGAAGAGGACACCACTTAGTAAACGAAGCAATGCATTAATGTGCATCGCTAGTTCTACCCCTAACAGTTCAAGTAACAAAATTCCTACTTGCGGAGCAATGAAAGCCATAGCAGAGAGTAAGACATTATATGTCGTGATGCAATACGTTCGTTTGTCGCTCGGAGAATGTTCAAGTAACATATTAAAAAGTATAAGAACGACTCCGGATAAGAAGAAGCCTGAAATTGTTTGGACTATTAACAACGCAAATAAGTTCGTTGTAAGAACAGTTAAGAAAGGAGTAGTCGCCATTCCAATGGCAACCACAACAAATACTAAAACATTTGAGTGTTTGTCTGCCCACTTTTTCCACAGCGGAAAGGTAACAATTTGCATACTCATATTTCCGGCAGCAAACATGCTAATCCAAAAGATCGTCGCCTCCGCATATCTAACATGATAAATGTTGAAAATTCCCCACGCCATCTGCCACGCAAAGTTAAAAAACAGCGCTGCGACTAAAAACCATCGGTAGCCGATATCTTGGAAGATTGACCAATCCATTAACTTTCTTTGGGCAACAATTCCTTCGGTAGATAGTGTTTCTTCTTTGTGCCGGAAAATGAAATACCCTTCTAATAATCCAAAACACAACGCGATAAAAAATAACACTTGATAGGATAACACGCTTTTCGTAGCATCACGAAGTACCACTCCAACGACGACGGTTGATACCATCCCAATGATGGTAAGAAGTCTATTTCGGTCACTAAAAAACTGCCCCCGTCTGGATTCGTCGATCAATCCACTGATTAACGTTTGCCAACCTATTGTCGCAATCGTTGTTGGAACATTCATCAAAGCGATGACAGCTAAAAATACCCACGCTTGCCATTCACTTGGTAAATATACAATAAAAATAATGAGGAAAAACAAGGAACGAGCGGCGATGATGGAATAGCCGACAAGTTCTTTGTGGGTATGTGCTTTATTCAGCCAAATAGCGGCTGGTATTGTCATGAGCAACGCAATTAAAGGTGGAAGGGAGCTAATGAGCCCTACTTGATAGTTGGTCGCTCCTAAAATGGTGATGGCGAAAATGGGAAAAAACGTGTTCGCGACGTTCATTGCCATGATGCTAGCCATACCATTATAAATACTTATTTTTTCATTGTAAGTTCGCATAATGATCCTCGTGGTGTGGAGTTTGATAGATGAAATTATATACCTTTCTTCGACATACACAATAGGTTTTCGGAAAATAATTCGGAAATAGGAATATTCGACTGGAGAATAAAAAAAGTCTCCGCAACTGAATGCGGAGACACCTACTTATTTCACAACGAGAACGGGGCATTCCGCTCGTTTAATGACTTTATGACTGACACTTCCAAGTACCATTTCTTGTAAAGAATTTAATCCACGACTACCGATGATCAGTAAGTCGAAATGGTGCTTGTTTGCAAACTCGACGATGGTTGGTCCCGGAGTACCGTGAAGAATCTCTACTTTGTACGCCGTAATATTTTCTTGGAAAAACTGTTCTACTGGCTGCAATCGTTTTCTTCTTGTCATATCCAAGTCGACGGAGCTTGACGAGTGTAAAACATCGTATTTGGCATGTTCGAAATCAGCAACATACAAAATGGTGACAGAAGCAGTCGAATCGAAAGCAGCAATTTTTTGTGCTTCTTGCGCAGCACGCATGGAATGTTCGGAGCCATCGACTGCGAGTAAAATCTCATGAAACATGGTGATACCCCCTTAGTGAATTGGTACTTTGGAAGAAGAATCAGTGAAAATCGCGAGCTTATCGACAAGTTTTTTGGAACCAGCGTCCAAGCCAACAAGTTCGACATCATTTCCGTTTTCTTTCAATTTCAAGATCACTTTATCAATTGCGCCAACACCTGAATCATCCCAGATGTGGGAATCAGACATATCAATTTCAATTGTTTCATTCACAGCAGCGTAGTCAAATGCATCCACAAATCCTTCCACAGATGCAAAGAACAATTGACCATCTACTTTGTAGCAAATGATCGAATTTTCTACGTGCTTCGCCACTTTTACCTTTGAAATTTTTGCCACAAAGAAAAGTGCGCTAAGAATAACTCCGGCAATTACACCTTTTGAAAGGTCATGTGTATACACAACGATTCCTACAGTCGCAACCATCACGATAGCATCTGTCCAAGGTGCTTTACGCAAGTACTTGAACGATCCCCAGTCAAACGTTCCAATCGAAACCATAATCATAATTCCAACTAAAGCAGGCATTGGAATCTTTACGACGATATCGCCAAGAACGAGGATTAAGAACATGAGAAATGCGCCTGCAATAAACGTAGAAAGACGTCCTCTGCCGCCAGATTTCACATTAATGACGGATTGTCCAATCATTGCACAACCTGCCATCCCTCCAAAAAATCCAGTGATAAAGTTCGCAATACCTTGACCACGAGCTTCTTTGTTTTTATTACTTGAAGTGGCCGTCATATCGTCTACGATTGTCGACGTCAGAAGTGTTTCCACTAATCCGACAATGGAAAGGGCAATCGAATATGGCAAGATAATCGTGAGCGTTTCCCAGTTGAATGGTACGTTTGGAATGAAAAACTCTGGGAAAGAACGCGTAATCGTTCCTAAATCACCTACTGTACGAAGCTCGAATCCTCCGTAAATAGCTGCAATCGTTAACACAACAATCGCAATCAGTGGTGCAGGAATTACTTTGATAAATCTTGGCAAGATATACACAATCGCAAGCGTAATCGCGACAAACACATACGTCATCGTAGATATGCCGATAAAATGTGGAACTTGTGCCATGAAAATCAGGATCGCAAGTGCATTGACGAAACCAATCATCACAGCTCTTGGGATAAACTTCATTAGCTTCGCTACTTTTAATACACCAAACAAAAGTTGGAATATTCCCGTTAATATTGTAGCTGCCAATAAGTAATCTAATCCGTACTCACGAACTAGCGGTACCATAACCAATGCCATTGCACCAGTTGCAGCCGAAATCATCGCCGGACGTCCACCAACAAATGAAATAATCACTGCGATTAAAAACGAGGCATATAACCCAACCATGGGGTCAACACCAGCAATGATTGAAAAGGCAATAGCTTCTGGAATGAGCGCCAAAGCTACGACAATTCCTGATAGGATGTCCCCTCGAACATTGGAAAACCATTCTTTTTTTAGTTGTTCAATCAATACAATACTTCCTTTTTTATTCTGAATTTCTTAAACGGTCTTCAGTATAGCACAGGTATCAAATCACTTAAATAGTTCTCAGCACGTTGTCGAAGCACTTCCACGGTTAAGTCTAATTTGCCAAGATCGATCCATCCTTGATAAACATCGAACTCCTCATCGACAAAATCGAAAAATGCCCTCAGGTCAAAATACACATCATAAGCTTGTGTGGATGTCTTCATGTAATAAGCAAGAAAATCATTGGCAGTTTCAACGCCATATAAGACGGCTAAATTCATTCGGCAATGTCCTACATCTGCATATGCAGGACCGATACACGCATTGACCCAATCGACAACACCTGAAATGCTGTCTCCTTCCCACAAAATATTCGTCGGATGATAGTCGCGGTGAATGAAAGTCGGTATGTAAGTGGGAGTGGACGTTTTTAATAAATGAATGGCATCCTCCCAAAGTGTTCTATTTTGCACCCAGCTCGGAATCGTAATGGACGAAATCGATGTATAGGCTTCGTATTCCCACAGGAAATGTGGCGGAATCTCGGTTGCATGTATAGTAAGTAAAGTTTCCGAAAGTTCTCTTAGAAGAGAAGCGTGTAAATCCAAATCTAAACGAACCCTCCCTGGTAAATGCGTCATCGAGAGCATATGGGTATCTTTATTCATCGCGATAAATGTGGGTGTTGGAACAGTGGAAGAGACCATTACATCTAAACTCGCTCTTTCATGCTGGATCAAATCGGGCTCTTGTTCTAGCCATTTCGTATCGGTAATTTCTCTCACCACGAGCGGTTCACTCTTTTGGAAATAAACCACCGAAATCTTTGATGATATTCCACCTTTTAAGGAGGAGTGAGAAACGACTGTATCATTCGTTACACTTTCTAACCATTTGTACATTGGATCACCTCTTGGAAATAGTATAGCGTCAAAAAAGCGTTGCGTACGAATTGGTGGTAAAATGGCACGTGAAAGGGTGAAGTGTGTGATGAAAAAAAGATTAACAGTTGGAGTAGCAACTCTTTTGCTTTTATCAGCTTGTAGCTCCGAAACAGTAACGGAGGAAAAAGCGGAAAAAAACTCCGCAGAAGAGACAACGCAAAAGGAAACAACCGAGGGAACATCCTCTTTTTATAAAGAAGTCGCGAAACCTTCAATCGACCACATTCACGGATTAGGATACCCCAATGGCGAAGGAGATGTGATGATTGCGACACATACCGGCCCAGTTCTTTACGCTAATGGGAAATGGATGGAGTCAAGCGCTGAAAAGCATGATTACATGGGATTTCAAGCAGTAAAAGAAGGCTTTTATTCAAGCGGACATCCTTCACCTAATACGGACTATGAGAATCCACTTGGCATTATTAAAAGTACAAACAAAGGGGAAAGTTTCGAGACATTCAACTTTGAAGGAGAAATTGATTTTCATTACTTAGCGGCAGGGTATGACACGAACCGTTTATATGTTTTCAATGAAATGCCGACTGAAAAACTTGCAGGCGGATTTTATTACACAGACGACAATGGAAACGTGTTCAGTGAAATGGCAGTAAAAGGATTACAAGCAAATCAGCTCTCTAGTCTCGCGGCGCATCCAACAACTCCAGCAGTAATGGCAATTGGAACGGACCAAGGTGCATATATCAGTGAAAACTCAGGGCAGTCGGTTGAGCTGGTTCAAAAAGGATCTGTATCGAGTCTGTTTTTCACTGAAAATAGCTTGTACGTTGCGATTGTTGAGAACGGCAAACCGAAATTACATCAAATCGATTTACGTGATACAAAAGTACAAGAAATTGCGCTACCGGACGAAATTGCTCAAGAACCGATTCTCTATTTTGCTGTTTCACCCGTAGATTCAAAAGAGTTTACACTTGTTACAACGGAAAATTCGATTTATCAAACGGTTGATGGTGGAACAGGTTGGAAAAATTTATTGGAATAGAAGAAATGCACGAATCCATTGTAGGGTTCGTGTTTTTTTCGTTTTAAGGTACGTTCTCGCTAACTAAAACGTTTTTTCATAAGGGAATAAATGCTTGTTGCACGATTTTCGCGTTACTTAACAGGACACGTTCCAAAGAATTCGTTTTGATAAAGCAATACGGACACTAAAAAACATTAAAATTCAATATTTATTTATTGATATTCGATAAATATGATGGTAAACTATCCTTAATTAGAACATGTGAGGTGTTACGTATCATGAAACGAGAAACCATCTTTTTGAAGGTAGTCATCGTCTTATTAGGACTCTTTATTTTGGGGTTGTGTGTCTTTTTTTTACCTTGGTTAATCTCAGACATTCGCCAACATGCTGATCCATTAGGGAAATATTTATATCCGATAATCGTCGCAATGTATACAGCGGCAATTCCATTCTTTTATGCGCTTTTTCAAGCGTTAAAGTTACTGACATTTATCGACAAAGGAAATGCATTTACCAGATCATCTGTTCAAGCGATTAAAGTAATTAAACTTTGTGCCATTGTCATTAGCCTAATTTATCTTGCTGTCATGCCGTTTTTCTTTTTGTTTGGAGATAAGGATGATTCACCAGGTTTTATCTTAATAGGAGCTGTCTTTGTTGGGGCGTCCTTTGTCGTGGCAGTTTTTGCAGCAGTGCTTCAAAAATTATTAACAAATGCGATCGACATAAAATCTGAAAATGATTTAACGGTTTGAGGTGAGAGTATGGGAATAATTATTCATATTGACGTCATGCTTGCTAAGCGAAAAATGAGTGTCACGGAGTTAACAGAAAAAGTGGGAATTACGATGGCGAACCTATCCATTCTTAAAAATGGCAAAGCAAAAGCGATTCGATTTTCGACGCTAGAGGGCATTTGTAAAGCACTCGATTGCCAACCGGGAGACATACTCGAATATACAAAAGAGGAATAATACGTTTACGACGAGCTTTCAGTGGAAAAGAATGTATAACTACATGAAAGCGAGGAGATTGGATGCAAGCAAAGAATGAAGAAACGATGAAAATTCTAATGGAATGCCTAGATGCATGCAACAATTGTTTTGATTCATGTTTACAAGAAGACGATGTGAAAATGATGGCAGAATGTATTCGACTTGACCGTGAATGTGCCGATGTATGTGCCAATACGATGAATGTAATCACACGTAATAGTCCTTTTTTAAATGACTACCTAGAGCTTTGCGCAAAAGTTTGCGAACAATGTGCAGAGGAATGTGGTAAACACGAGCATGAACATTGTAAAAGATGTGCAGAGTCGTGCCGCAAGTGTGCAGAAGCTTGTCGTAAACTGGTGGCATAATAGTAAAAAGTGCAGCTCAGTTGCTGCACTTTTTTTATAAATGAACGTGATGGCTTACCACTTTATAATTTCTTCGCCATAATGACGTTCTTCGTTTCATACGCTAATCTTTCGTACAAGTTACGCGCAATCCGATTGTGACCGAATACATGAAGCTCTAACAACAAAAAGCCCTCTTTTTTCGCTTCAACTTCACAAGCCAACATCAGTTGCTTTCCATATCCTTTGCCTTGTTCTGTCTCATGAATTTTGACATCATAAATAAATGCTTTTTCAGGAGAAGTCTTCGCAAACCAAATCATCCCGACTGGTTGCTCGTCTACATAAGCAGTAAAGAGAAAATTATCCTTACTATTAACTCCATCTGGCAACAATCGAGTATATTCGTCGCGAGATTTTTCCAAAGATCCTTCCTCGTCCCAATTCCCTGCTGTAACTTTCTCTTCCGCGTACTCTTTTACCGCTTCTTCCAAATAACTATCATAATATGATTCATCCATCGGTCGTAATTCTAAACTCATCATTATCACTCATTTCGTAAAGTTATATCTGCTGATTTATGGGGTTTTATTTCCCACAAATAACTTGCTTCAGCTGGCCAATAGCGACGTTCAAATTTATCGCGATTTCGCTGCGTCGAAATCGATTCTCGTTCAAATCGTTTCTTTTTTGAGCAATGAAGGAAAATAACCTGATCATAATAATCTCTCCATTCGGCGCGCTGAAGAAAAACTCCTTCTATTAATACGATTGCAATCTTCGGAATATGTATCGATTTAGATAAAAGAAAATCCGTTTCATTGTCATAAAAATCGAGAATCAATGTGTTTGCAGTTCGCTAAGGTTGAAAAAGGGAATGGACTAATTTATCTACATTCCATTGAAATTTGTAGTATTCCTGCCATTCTGGTTTCCCTGTTTCATAGCGCTGTTCACGTTTTACGATATGATCATCAATATGAAGAAGAATGGCGGGAATACTTTGTTCTTCCAGTGAGTACTTTATTTTTTCAGCAAGTGTACTCTTTCCTGAACGACTCATTCCATCGATTCCGACGATAAATCTGCCAGTTTTGGGACGGTTATGTATGATAAAATCGATACAAATCGGTAAATTCATTCTATTCTCCTTTGAAAGGGGCTAGGTTTCATTGAACAATACATCCCAAGGAATATCATTCACTACGTTAGGATCATCCTTTTTACTTTTCGCATTATTGCTCCCTGTACCTCAAGTAGTACAAATTCTTCTCTTTATCGCATCTGCTGTTTTAAGTATTATTGGTGTCGTGATATTAAAAGAAGTAGCAACCAATGGTGCTAAGACAGAAAAGGATTAACAGGTCAAATTCGTTCGGTGGATAACGGTAGCACGAATACATTTTCCATCAGAAAATTCCGTTTCTAACAATGAAATAGACGTAATCATTCCTTGTAATGATTCCGCTTGGTGAACTAAATACGACAAAATGTCTGGAATTCGATCCTTCCCTACATGGTTTGCCATTGTACAATGTGGAATCCACTTACCAGGGACATACAAAGAATTCGGTCCTTCATTATATGTGGAAAAAGCGTCGTAATAGGATTGATGAAACTGCAACAAGCTTGAGGTAACCGTTGGAGCTAAATAGATAATATCTGTTTTGGCAAATATGCCAAGGGATTGAAAAGTAATTGGAAAAGCTTGTTGCGTAGCAAAATAACTATCCATATCTCGCTTAAAATTCTCCACATGTACATTTTCGTATGAAGCAAGTGTCACGTGAGGTTCCCTGTCTGCAACTTGCGAGGCATAATCGGTAAGTCCAGCTATCTCTAAACCGCTCCATAATTCACGAATACGTTTATCTAACGTATCATCAAAATTTGCAAGTATTGCGTACATTCAAAAATTCCTCCTTAAAAGAATGATTTCTATTTTTTCTAAAAAATGGTATTATTATTTTATCAGAATATTCATATTTCGGAGGTGCGGTACTATGGAAAAATTTATATCTGAAATAAAATTACTTGCAAAACGAGTCGAGAATATTAAAGATAATATTTTTACAGAAGAAGCAACAAAAACCTCAATAATCATGCCTTTTTTTCAAAATCTAGGATATGACATTTTTAATCCATCAGAGTTTACACCGGAGTTTATTGCTGATGTTGGAATAAAAAAAGGAGAAAAAGTTGATTATGCCATAATGGATGACGGTAATCCTGTTATTTTGATTGAAGCAAAATCAATCAGTGAACATTTACACAAGCATGATTCACAATTGTTTAGATATTTTGGAACGACTACTGCTAAATTTGGTATTTTAACTAATGGAATAATATATAGGTTCTATACTGATTTAGAAGAGCAAAACAAAATGGACGATACTCCTTTTTTCGAGTTTAACTTACTTGAATTGAAAGAAACATCTCTACAAGAATTGTACAAGTTTCATAAAGAAAGCTTTGATCTTGAAAATATTTTTACTACAGCTTCAGAATTAAAATATTTAAATAAATTAAAATCGTATTTATCATCCGAATTGGAATTTCCTAGTGAGAGCTTTGTTAAATATCTTGTTAGTCAGGTTTACGATGGCGTAAAAACGAAAAATACTATTGATAGATTCGAACCAATAATTAAGAAAGCATTTAAACAATTTATAAATGAACAAGTTAATGAAAAATTGAATGCGGCTTTAAAAAGTACAAACGATTCTATAGAAAATGCTCCTCCAGTTGTACCATCCAAGGAGGAAATCCATCCAAGCAATGAACCAGTGATCGTCACGACAGAAGATGAAATTCAAGGGTATACAATGGTGAAAATAATTCTAAAAGATGTTATCAATCCAGAAAGAGTATTCTACAAAGATAATCAAAGTTATCTTAATGTACTAATCGACAATAATATACGAAAATGGGTTGTTAGATTAAGTCTAGAAAAAAATAAAAAAACGATGACACTAAATGACGAGTACAAAACTAAATTACAGCTTGAAAATTTAACTGACATAATGAACTATTCAGAAAAAATTATTGATATTGCAAAAGGATATGTATAATTCTCAAATGAAAAATTTTGAGGATTTACTAATATGACTATAAATTATATCTTTCATTAAAAGGCCAAGCTTGATAATAAAAGATATATTTTATAGTTATTTTCATTTCCCCCAATCCTCCGCAATCATGGCATACACTACATGACTGACAAAGTGATCATACAACCATTCAGAATCACGCAATACGCCTTCTTTTATAAATCCTAATCTTTCCGGAATTGCACGACTTTTCACATTTTCTTCTGCCGCACGGATTTCTACTCGATGCAATTTCCACGTGTGAAATGCATGCGTTACCATCGCTTGAACAGCAAGGGTCATTAACCCTTTACCGGTAAATTTGTTTGATAGCCAGTACCCTAAACTAGTGGACTTGTTCGACCAATTCACCGCGTGAAAACCAATGACACCGGCTAACTTTCCGTCATACCAAATCCCTGCTTGAATTCCATTATTGTCACTAAATTGCTTCATTGTACTGCGAATAAAGTTAAGAGAATCTTCGCTCGTTTTTGTGTAATCGATAAATGGTAACCACTCTTTTAAATGAGCACGAGATTCATCCGTAGCTTGGAACAATGCTTCCGCATCTTCTGGCGTTAATAATTTCAAATAAGCATTTTCGGTTAATGAACAATAAAACATGTAAGCACCTCTTTCTATTTTTACTAGTTTAGCAGAAATAATTGGGGGGAAATGACTTTTTTCATGTAATATCGAGGATGGGATAGAAACTTTCTACTTAGAAATCATGTTGAGCAGCATAGATGTTATCGAAGTATATACGTAAGAACCAAAACTATATCGTTATTTAACGGAATCTTAAGACTATAATTTGATAAAATAGAATAAAGAACATAAAAAGGGGTTTGTGGGAATGGATTTTGAAACGACGAAATGGGTGCTACTAGGAATTGGTGTTTTACTATTTTTCATTAAGTTTATGGTAAAAAAAGACTCACTTCTGTGGGGGCTAATCTTCTATATTTATGCTTTTAGTGCAATTGCGTACTATGTGTACAATAACGACTGGAGTGATATATGGAAGCTACTCTTTTTACTTGTTGCTTCGATCGCTTTCTGGCAGTTTTTATTCAAAGAGATTGGGCAATTTAAACGAAATAGAGTTCGTTCTAATTTGTGATTCGGACATCCTCTTTCCAAATGGTGGAGGATGTCTTTTCTATGTCTAATAAGAGGAGAATGATTGCAATGAAAAATAAAGAATGCAAGATGTCGTGGGTCGGTAGTAGAGAACATTTTGTTGATCAGGTGGACGTTCAGCAAATAAATCATGTGTTGGTAGGTAGATTTGGTGGTAATAGTTCCGCTGGTCAATACAAAAATGAGGATGCGTGTATCGTTTGGCTGAATGAAGTACACGATTGGGAAACGGTGGTTGTCATGGATGCACATAATTCCTCGGAGAGTGCTGAGATTATTCTGTCTTTGTTCGAAGAAAATCAGGCAGCCATGGAAAGTTTGTTGTCTCAAGTACTTTCGAAATCGTATTTTCGTTCAGTGGAAAATGAAATTCTTACTATGTATCAATCAGAGTCCTTTTTGCAAAAATGCAGAAGCGTGACAGGTGAAACAGCATTTCTACTAGCTGTTCGCAAAGGAAAGTATCTTTACTGGTTTTCGGTGGGGGATGGGATACTATATTTGGTACATCCCGAACTCACGAAGTTAAATCAGTACCAAGTGAATCAACGTCATTTTTATGAATGGATTGGTCAAGTGAATACATTCGCGCAAGTTATTCCTTGCTATAGCAGTGGAGTGAAAGAATTGCGAAAAGGTGAGAACCATCTTCTTATCACGACAGATGGTCTTCTTGAGTTTCCTGGAAATAAGTATGAACAGCCAGCTACTATTTTCCAAAAGTTCGAACAGATGTCTGATGAAGAAGCAGTGAGGTCGTTACTACAAACGGTTCAAGAAAATAATGGCAGAGACAGTACGACGATTGTTTCCTGGAAAAAAGTGATTGAGGAACATGCTACGAAAGCAAGTAATCACTAAGAGAGATGCAAATCATCTAAATCGGATTTTCACATCAGTTCAAAAAAACAAACCAACTGAACAGCATAACGTTCGGCGGTTTGTTTTTCTTTTTGGAATATTTCGAGCTTGCTCGTTTTTTGGCACTTTAGTCATGAACGAGCAAATTACTTGCCACGATTTTTTTGAATGCGCTTTTCAATTACCGAGTAGTTCTGTATGAAGAGTGGAGTTAATATGGGATCCCATTGAATGCCACTGCCTTCGCGAAGGATTTGCAGTGCTTTCGCCGTTTCCATTCCTTTTCGATACGGGCGATCCGATGTCATCGCATCAAAAGCATCAGCAATTGCCATAATTCTTCCTTGAAGCGGAATAGCTTCTCCTACAAGACCGTCTGGATATCCTTTTCCGTTATATGACTCATGGTGTGAACGAACCCCCGGAAGAAGGGGTGCCATGGATTCTGCCGGTTTTATTTCTTTCAAAATGGCTTCACCTGTTAATGGGTGTTCTTTAATTTTACTGTATTCTTCTTCTGTTAATTTTCCTTCTTTTAAAAGAATTTCATCACGAATTCCAATTTTGCCAATGTCATGTAACAACGCTGATTTTTGAAGAGTTTCAATTTCGTCTATAGGTAATCCGGCAAGTTTGCCAATTTCAACTGAATAAGCGGCTACTCGTTCCGAATGC
Source organism: Paenisporosarcina cavernae (assembly GCF_003595195.1). Taxonomy (GTDB): domain Bacteria; phylum Bacillota; class Bacilli; order Bacillales_A; family Planococcaceae; genus Paenisporosarcina; species Paenisporosarcina cavernae. Next base: position 2,283,326 of record NZ_CP032418.1, on the reverse strand, counting down.
CCGGCTGTGTAAGGATCTCGTGCATCGAGAGCAGCTGCTAACGTGGCGAAGTAACTTTGAATTAGCTGATCATTTTTTTGTTCTCGCATTTTTAAGCCATCTACCATGGAATTAAATCCAGTAACAACTTGGGAGAATTCATCGGAATAGATATCTGATACTTTTTGTTCGAAGTTTCCGTCTTGAACTGCCGCCATCGCGGTGATTGTTTGTTGAATAGGGTGCGTGATTTCACGTGTCAGAACCCATGCCCCTAAGGCGGAAAAGGAAATACCTACTAAGATTATGATTCCAGCCCACACCCAGTAGTCGACTGAATTAGATAAGATATCCACTCGAATATAGCCGCCGAGAATGAATAGAAATAACGGAAATGTCCCGATCAGAAACATGCTCCATAGGAATTTTCTGCGGATGGAGACAACAACTTCTCCATCGAGTGAAAGATCAATCCCATGTTGCTCGAACGCTTTTCGTTGAATTGCCACTGCGAGCGGTTTCATCGTTTCGGAATTAAGAAAAAACTCGACGAACGCATGCATGCATGCGACGAGAGGTCCGCCTATTGCAGCTAAAATGATGTATGTATAGGGAAGATTAATCCATTCTTGCCATATGCTCACGACTAATAATAGTCCGGCTGGAATGGAAATCCCCATTAAGTGTGGTCCGAAAATTCGTTTTAATGCGAGCAATGGTAATCGGTGAACGTGGTGATAAACCGATTTTAGGCTAGATATAGAAGCATCAGGGGTGGAAACCAATTGTTTTATAGGCGCAAGATGTTTTCGAATAGCGATAATTTCTGCTGCAACCATCACGAGTAAAGAAACAACTAAAATGAGCAGCAAGCGAACACCTTCGATAGGAGGGGCGTCGAGTGCGGCATAGATGAAGATGCTCCCAACACCTAATACTGCAATTCCGGATCCGATTAAGTAATCGCGTATTAACCGTTGTAAAAACGTTTGATACACCTTCTCCATTGCCATTCACCCCTCCTGCTTTTTCCTTATTATCCCTTGCGGCAAGAGCATTGTCACGAACGATATTATTTTTTTCGTAAATAAATCCATGTAACAATAGCGCTAGTTACTCCGTTTAACAAACTGCCCCATATAAGATCGATGATGGTAACAGCAACTGGCCAACCTTCAATGGTTGCAAGGTTAGTTAAGTCATAAGTTGCGTACGTGATAAATCCGAAGAAAGCACCAGTAACTAGAGCGCGTTTGACACTCCCTTTGTTTATTGCCGGTTGAATGACAAAATAGACAAGGCCAAAAATGTACAAAATATAAAAAATTCCTGCTGCCCAGAAATTCACATCCTCCGCAAGTAAAAAGCCGATGTAGTGATCATAGACACTAGGTGCTACAAACCCCAACCAGACAAAATCGACTGCAAAGAAAATCACAAATGTTAAGAGGTATAATTTCATCATCTTTCTCATTATCACCACTCCTTTTTTCATTATCTTACCAAAGGTTCAAACACATGACGTCTATGAGCACATTCCTTGAGCACATCGGCAAGAAGTTCTACACTGTTCTTTAGCTTTTGATAATGAAAAGAGGGACAACACTATGCATTCAATTCCACTATCTATATTAGATTTAGTGTCAGTTCGAGAAGGACACTCCAATAAAGATGCGATTCAAGATATGACGGGACTCGCAAAACATGCGGAAAAATTAGGCTTCACACGATACTGGCTAACAGAACATCATAATATGCCATCGGTTATTAGTTCCGCTACTTCTCTTTTAATCGGTCATGTTTTACAGCATACGGATTCCATCCGAGTTGGTTCTGGAGGCGTCATGCTACCGAATCATACGCCATTAGTGGTAGCAGAACAATTTGGTACATTGGCGACCATTTATGGAGACCGTGTGGATTTAGGTCTCGGTCGTGCGCCAGGAACCGATATGCAAACAGCTCGTGCGCTTCGGAGAACATCACAAGAGACGACTTTTTCATTCCCACAAGACGTCGTGGAACTACAACAATACTTCAAGCCACTAGACCAACAAGGTATGGTGCGTGCATTTCCTGGTACAGACACAAATGTCCCCACGTATATTTTGGGATCCAGTACATCCAGTGCCATTTTAGCCGCACGCCTGGGCTTGCCATATGCCTTTGCCGCACATTTTGCTCCGACACATCTACAAGATGCGGTAGCAATTTACCGAGAACAATTTCAGCCTTCTGAGTACTTAAAGGAACCGTATGTCATTGTTTGTGTGAACGCTGTCGTTACGGAATCGAACGAACAAGCGGATTTCTTAGCAACCTCGAGTACGTTGTTTTACTTAAATGTCGTGCGCAGAACGGAAGAATTTTTAAAGCCGCCTGTTGAATCGCTAGATGGACTATGGTCACCATTTGAAGAACGAGCTGTGAAAGATATGTCGACATACACACTACGTGGTGACGTAGAAACAGTGCGTAGTCAGCTTTTGGCAATGAAAAAAGCCATCCACTTTGATGAGTTGATGGCAGTCTCCTATATTTATGATCAAGAGAAGCGGAAAAAATCTTATACGTTACTTTCCGAAGCAGCGGACTTTTCTTCTCTTTCCTGAGCCATCAGCGGGATGACAAATAATGCGCCAAGAAACACGGCAATTGCTGCACCATACAGAGCTAAATGATAATCTCCGCTTGCATCTGTGACAATGCCAGCTATACTCGGTCCAACCATTTGCCCTAAAGCGTACGTAATCGTTAAAATAGCTAGAATACGTGCGCTTGCATGGGGAAGTTTTCCTCTCGCATAAGCGGCAACAAGGGTAGTAACACCCATAAACGTCGCACCAAATAAAAGTGCACTAATGTAAAAACTAACAATGGATGAAGAGAAGGCAGGAAGTGCAATTCCGATGGATTGGATGAGTAGAAGTACAAAAAATGATGTCATCCATCCAAATCGATTGCCGTAATAAGCCCATACAACGCAAGAAGGAATAGCGGCTAGGCCGACCAAGAGCCAAACACTCGTCCCATTTCCATGGAAGATTGGCGTTTGTTCCGCAATTGCTACGATAAACGTTCCTGTTACGATATATCCGAGCCCCTCTAATCCGTAAGCAATGAGTAACCAAGGAAGCCATTTTTTAACAGATGGCTTCTTTTTTTTGGTCGTTTTTTGTGAAATCGCTGGAAGGCTCCTGTCTTCATTCACAAAAAGAAACACAATCGTACTAACGATCAGAGCCAGAATTCCAAGACCAATCCAAGTTCCATCACTCCCATACGTCGTTACAAGAAAAGGCACAAGAAGAGAAGAAACAAAAATGCCTAAACCAACACCACCGTAC